>CAJXSA010000401.1 GCA_913060595.1 uncultured Ignavibacteria bacterium | reverse complement strand
GTGCAGTCGGAGACAATCCGTTCGGCTCGACAGCTGCACGGGAGGAATATTTGTTCGCCTATGCCGTCACGCTTGCCCGGGCGCAGGAGCGCAGCGCAGCGAAGCGGGCGCTGCTCCGGTACGCGGAGGAGCACCCTGCCGGCTCGCACAACGGTGAAGTGTATTTTGCGCTGGGACAGATGTACAAGGATGAAGGAAAAATCGACCTTGCAAGTACCTACCTGCAGCAGGCGGCGACCATGAAGCAGGGGACGGACGCGCTGCGCGACGCCGCGGATCTTCTGCTCGACAGCGGGAAGCACGCACGCGCAATCGATGCGTATACGCGTCTGGCGGAGAACAGCACGGAGCCTGCTGAGCGCAGGTACGCGGAGTCGCGCATCGTCGTCGCCATGCTGCGCGCCGGAAAGCTCTCCGACGCCGCATCCGCGATCGAGCGTTTTCGCAGCGCATGGCCGGAGGCGGAAGCCGAGCAGGACGAGTTTATGCTCGAGCGGGGCAAGTACCATCATCGCGCGGGAGAATATCGTGCGGCACAGGACCTTTTCGATGACGTGGAGGATTCTGACATCCGGGCACTCGCGGCGCTGGGCAGCTACTGGAACGGCCGCTGTCTCGAGGCACAGAGCCGCAATTCCGACGCGCGTGAACAGTACGGAGACGTGATCGAGGAGTATCCCGGAACGGAAGCGGCGCTGGAATCGATGATGTCGCTCGGAAGAATGGCGATGCGTGCCGAACAATACCAGGATGCAGCGACGCAGTACCGCGCCGTGGTCGATGCAGAGAGCATTCCGGACGCCATGCGAAAGGAAGCCCTGAACGGTCTGATTTCCGCATACGACGTGATGGGCATGTATGACGTCGCCGCGGAAATGACACGTCGCTTTCTCGAGGCCTGGCCAGGTGATCCCACCGCGTTCAGAAAACGTGTCAACCTGGGCATTTTCCTCACTCAGCTGCGCTATTTTGACACGGCGATCGATCATCTTGAAAGTCTTCTCGCGGAGGCTTCCCCCGACGACCAGGCGGAAATCCGCTACTATATCGGGGAAGCCTATTTCTACAAGCACGATTTCACCCAGGCGGCCCTGGAGTTTCTCAAGGTGCCGTACCTCGTCGTCGGAAAGACGGAAATAGACTGGGCGTCCGCTGCATACGCGCAGGCGGGCGAGTGCTACCGGGAGCTTTCGAAGTTCGATCTGGCCATCGACATGTATCAGAAAGTTGTTGATACGAAAGGCGTCGATCCCCGCTTCCGCGCGGAGGCGGAGAAACGCATAAAGGAAATTCGCGCCCTCATGAACTAGAGGCAGCGGCATGCCGTCCATCGAATGGACACTGGAACTGCGCTTTCTCATCGCGCTCGGACTCGGTTTTCTCATCGGTCTCGAACGTGAGAGCAGCGGGGCCGACCGCAAGAGCGGTCGCGTCTTCGCAGGAGTGCGGACCTACACCGTCATCAGTCTCTACGGGTTCGCATGCGCATGGCTGTATCGCATCGACGTCAGCTGGGGACTGCCGGTTGGGATGCTTTCCCTCACTGCGCTCGCCGTGGTGGGGTACCTCAGCAAAACCCGCGAAGGCCGCCTTGGATGGACGAGCGAGATTTCCGCGCTGCTGACTTTCGTCGTCGGCGTGCTCACGCTCCTGACGGACGTGTGGGTGCCGATCACCCTCGGCGTGGTCAACACGCTGCTGCTTTCCGAAAAGGGAGACCTCGAACGCTTCGTCGACCGCCTCGACAAGTCCGAATTCCTCGCTGTCCTGAAATTCCTCGTGGTTACCGCGATTATTCTCCCGGCCCTCCCGGACAGGGAGTACACGCGATTTGACCTCAATCCCACGCGCATCTGGCAGATCGTCATCCTTGTCTCCAGCATTGGATTCGTGGGGTACTTTCTTACGAAAAAGTACGGGAACCGACTGGGGCTCTGGCTGTCCGGACTCATGGGAGGCATCGTCTCGAGCACCGCGGTGAGCATCGCCGCCGGGCGCATGGCGCAGCGAAGACCCGGTGTCGGATTTCACGCCCTGCAGATGTCCATTCTCGCGAGCAGCGTCATGTACCTGCGCATTCTCGCGCTCGTGTTCATTGTCAATCCCGGCGCCGGCATGCTCCTCTGGTGGCGCTGCGTTCTGCTTGCACTCACAGGGTTTCTGCTGGCACTGCACCGCAGTGGCGTCGGCAAGGAGGCTGCGGAGGTGGACGCGGTTTCCACGCTTGAGAATCCGTTTGAACTGAAGCCCGCGCTGATATTCGCCGGCGTCTTCGTCCTGCTGTCGGTACTCACGGTGTTTGCCCGGGACGCGCTCGGCTCCGTCGGCCTGCTTCTTCTCGCATTGATCGTCGGTGTTGTCGATATAGACCCGTTCATCCTGTCCCTCGCGCAGGACAGCAGCGCAACGGGCGCGCTGCTGCTGCCACTGATTCTTGCCATGATGAGCAACACACTGGCGAAGGGCGGATATTTCATTGTGCTGGCACGAGAACTTCGCACGCAGACAGCGCTTCGCTACGGCATCTGGGCCGCGCTGCATCTGCCGTTGCTGCTGTGATCAGGTTTTGTTTTTCGGGAAAAATGCTGATGTTGCCGTCCACACTGGCTGACATGCCGTTCCGGCGGTGTTCCACGTACCCAGGAGGAAATATGCAGTCGCGCAAGGTGTTGCCGCGCGTTACCATTCTTGCATTGGGATGTGTCCTTCTCCCCGCAGTCATCGCTGCTCAGGCGATCACACCTGATCCCTCCGCCCTGCATTTTGGCCGGGTCGACTACGGGGGCGACCGCTGCCAGACCCTGCTTCTTGTCAACACGTCAGGGGAGGCTGTCGATCTGCTCTCTGTTCATCACCCGGCGGAGCCGTTTCCTGTGGACTCCCCCGATACGCTCTTTCCGGGAGATACCGCCGGGTTGGAAATCTGTTTCAGCGGCCGTCGCCTCGGTCCCGATACCTCGATGATTCACATCGTCTACGCCACCACCGCCGGACGCGACTCCATTATCGTCCCCGCCTTCGCGTTCGGATGGGACAGTCTCGCCGTCGGCATCGGTGTTACGGTGACCGGAAAGCCGGGCAGCGTGCTGCGCGTGCCGCTGCGTGTTTTCGGCAGCATTCCCCCGAGCCACGACATCCGCAGTTTCGATTGCACGATTCAGTACAACAAGACGCTGCTCTATCCGCTGGCAAATTTCGTCGCAGCGGAGGGGAGCCTGATCACCGGACTGGACGATGTGCGCATCGACGTGCAGCGAGACAACAGCACACAGCCCGCCACTGCGGCGTTCCGTGTCCGCACCGCGTCGCCCCTGGTCAATCCACGCACCGACAGCGTGCTGTTTCAGCCTGCCTTCCTCGTACTGCAGGGAAACGCAATGTCCGGTGACATCACGCT
>CAJXSA010000400.1 GCA_913060595.1 uncultured Ignavibacteria bacterium | reverse complement strand
CCGGTTGGGACGATATTCTTCTTCCTCCTGTGCGAAAAGGCTGCTCGCAGGCAGCACGATGAGAAGCAATGCGATCAGGAAGCGCGTCATGGAATAACCTTTCATGTTGTGCGTCGATGACGCCAATATAGCGAGCTACACGAAAATCAGCACGATCTGCATGACGATGTTGGCGTACAGGCCGGCGATGACGTCGTCCATCATGATGCCGCCGCCGCCGCGCATGCGGTCGAACTGCCGGGCGGGCGCGGGCTTGACGATGTCGAAGAGGCGGAAGAGGAAAAAGGCCGCCAGCGCCACCCACCAGATCTTCGGCAGGAAGGCCACGGCGATCCACATGCCCACGGCTTCGTCCACTACGACCAGCGAGGGATCGTCGCCGTGCCTGCGCTCCATCGCCGAAGCGGCGGGCAGTCCGAGAAAGAGCACGGCCAGCGCGACCAGCGACAGCAGCGTGCCGTTGTCCGTCCAGGGCAGCACCCAGTACAGCGCCAGCGCCGCGGCGGAGCCCACGGTGCCGGAGGCGAAGGGGGCGTGCCCGGTGAACGCGAAGCTCCCGAGCACGTGATACCACGCGTACAGCACGGGATGCGGGGGAGCGATTTCCTTGCGAGCGGCCATGATTATCCTGCGAGCTGTTTGGGTTTGCGCAGCAGCTGCGCCACGAAACGGCGGTTGTCGACCAGGTACTGCACGCCGGTGTACAGCGTGATCAGCGTGACGGCGAGCATGAGCGCGTAAATGACCGTCGGATGCAGCAGCGCCGCGAAGACGTCGCCCGCCATGGCGCGCACCCAGCCCACGTCGCCGCCCACGATGACGAGGAGGAGATAGTAGAGCACGGCCATCTGTATGAAGGTCTTGGTCTGTGCGGCTTTCGACGTGGCGATCTGCATGCCCCGGCTCTGCGCCACCGAGCGCAGCACGGTTATCAGCAGGTCGCGCACCACGATCACGCCCACCATCCACCAGGGAACGTAGTCGAGATAGGCGAAGGCGATGAACGCGGCGGAGGTGAGGAATTTGTCCGCCAGCGGATCGAGAAACTTCCCGATGGTCGTCACCGTCCCGCTGCGCCGCGCGATCTCCCCGTCATACCAGTCCGTCACCGCCGCGATGAGAAACACGGCGAGCGAAAGCTGGTTGTACAGCCAGTGTTCGGACACGAAGAAGAAGAAGAATACCGGCGAGAGCAGCATTCGGAAGAGGGAGAGCCTATTTGCGAGGGTGGAAAACATGAATGAAACGGTACATGGACGCTGGTGTCGAACGCTGCGAGAATGAAATCTACGGCAATTTTGAGCACAAAAAAAGCCTCGCCCGGGGGGAGAGGCTTTTCGCGTGCCATACGAATTGATCAGCGGGTTCGTTACAGAGGTTCGTCGAAAACGGGTTCTTCCTGCAGCTTGCGCACGAGGGTTGCCTGCATGCCCTTGGGACCCGCCTGCGCCTCGTACTCGACAATTTCGCCTCCCTTGAGTTTCTTGTAGCCCTCTCCTTCGATGGACTTGTAGTGGACGAAGACATCACCGCCTTCTTCGGGTTTGATGAACCCGAAGCCTTTGGCGTTGTTGAACCACTTTACGACGCCCTGTTCCATAGTGCCTCCTTGAAAAACCCGGTGATACAAATGCCAAGACATCAGCGACACCATGTTCCTCCGCGCAACGGTAAACATGGGCAACAGACTGATCGCAGTCTAGCTGGAGAGAGAATCTGGATGCATGGCTGGATGGGGATAGAATTTTGACCTAAAATAATCCCGTACAGGTATTGACGCAAGGGCAAGTCAAGGAATTTCAGCTATTTTGGTGATTTTTTCGATGAAAATGCGGGGATAGGCGTTCCCGGTGACGGAAATATGGCGCGCATACAGCTCCTCTGGCAGGGAAAACGCCGCTTTCCGCTCCCGCGCGAGCACGCCCCCGCGGCCGTAGCCGAGCACGAGGGGAATGGTCTCCGGCGCATGCAGTCCCGCGTATGTCGACACCATTGCCACGTAATCCGCGCCGTTTTCGGCGATATACGCGTCGATGCGCCCCCGCATGAAGGGCACCGCTCCCGGGTGCACAAGCCCTCCGCAGTCCAGCACGCGCCTGCCCGAGAAATACCCGAGCGCCCCGATGTCATAGGCCGCGACGACGGCATCGGACGCGGTGGAATCCGCAATCCAGCGCGCGGCGGCCACATGCACGCGCTCGATGTGCTCGACGCTGCTGCGCCAGGTCCCGCGCCAGCTGCCGAGTCCCGCCAGCGAAACGACGACCACGGCCGCCAGCACGACGGCTCCGGGCAGCACGCGCCGCAGGAGAACGGAGTAAATACCTGTGTCGCGGGGAATTACTCGCCACCGGTGGGAAATAATTGCCGGGGAATTATTCTTCACCGGTGAGAAATAATTCCGCAGCACGCCGCGCAACAGCACCGCGAGCGCGAACGCGGCGGGTAGCAGCAGCGGGGCGAGATAGCGTCCGGCATGTCCGGGATAGGGAAGCAGGAAGGAATAGGCCAGCACATGCAGCGCGCTCCAGCCCGCCAGCACCGCGGCGATGGGGAATACGGCGGAATTGTCACGGGAAGCCCGTTTCCGGGGGGTAACGCGCCGGAATGCGGAAGATATTTGCGAAAAAATGAGAATAACTCCTCCGGCGCCCGCGAGCGCCCACACGCCGACCGTCGCATCGCGCAGCATGCCCCAGCCGAGCGTGCGCAGCCAGCGGTAGAGCATGGCAGCGAGAGCGGAGAGCCAGGCGAGCAGGTCGCCGGCCGCGGGACGTCCTGCAGTCGCCAGCCAGCGGCGTCCCTCGAAGGTGCTGCTCATCAGCGTGCCGCTCACCGCCAGGTTCACCGCGGCGTAAGCCATGGCGCCCGCGGCGGCGCAGGAGAGCAGGATGACGGCGGGCGCGGTCCGGCGCTGCTGCCGCCAGGCGGCTGCGGCGAGCACGGGCGCGAGCAGTGCGCCTTCGGGACGCGTGAGTATGAGCAGGGCGAGCGCGATGCCGGAAAGCAGCCAGCGCTTTCGCGCGGAAAACAGCATGGCGGCGGCGGCGAGGAGGAGGAAAGGCACGGTTTCCATGCCGGAGAGCGTCCACCATATTATGACGCCGGACAGCGGGAGGGCAGCCGCGCCGAAGGTAGCCGGCAGCCGGGGCAGTGCGCTCGCGAGAAGCAGGCGATGCCAGGCGCCGATGAGCAGCATGCAGGCCAGCACGGCGGGAAGCAGCGCGGCGGTCACCGGACCGAAGCCCACGGTGCGTCCCGCGGCGAGTAGCACCGTCCAGAGCAGGCTGGTCGAACCGGTGCTGGCTTCACCGGGATTGAAGGCGAGTTCGCCGCGTTCGGCCAGCGAGCGGGCGTACACCGCGTGTATCCAGCCGTCGTCGAGCGGAAAACCCGTCGC
>CAJXSA010000399.1 GCA_913060595.1 uncultured Ignavibacteria bacterium | reverse complement strand
TTCTTCGCCTCCAAGCTTGCCGAGCGCGAGAATGGCGACGGGAACGCTGATGTCCTTCCCCGTCCGTCGCGCCGTGACGGCGCAGGCTTCCTCCCAGGCGGCGGAAACGATGGCGTCCGCAAGTCCGCTCAGTTCGGCGAGCACCGCACGCATGGACTTGACACCGAGAACATCGGCGGTCGCGATACGGAGCAGCTCGCGCCGCTGCAGTCGGCGAAGCGTGTTGCGCCGCTGCGGACCCGGTGGGAAACGCTCCATGGCCACCTTCACCTGCTCATGCAGGGCCGCCGAGGACGGCTCCTGCTGGAGCACATCCGTCGTCAGCAGCCAGCGGAAGAGGCTGGCGTCGCCCCCCATCGTGTCCGCCAGCCAGCGCGAGCAGGTGACAAGCCGGAACAACCGGTGCAGAAGATTCGGAACACGCAGGAGGTCTTCAAGCACGGCGGTGGGACTGAACGATGCTTCCACGATGCGGTCGATATGCACGAGAGCGCGCTCAGGATCAGGCAGTTCGGCAAGTGCGCGATCGAGCTGTGCCTCCATCACCTCCACCCCGCTGCGCTGCAGACGGGCACAGCGCTGCAGCAGCGCCCTGAACAGCTGCGTGCAGCGCACGGGATCCGCACAGCGCGCACGCACCTCGACGGAGGGTTCCGCGGTGCGGAGCCTTTCGAACAGCTGTTTTTCCGTATGGGATGGCCGAATCACGGGGAAAAATACAAGAATTTGGAACGGATGCGAGTGTTCGCAGACCTGCGCGCGTCACTCGCCGTCGGGGACGAAATCCATCACGCTGCGCATTCCGTCCGCTTCGAATATGTAGCGGCGCACGTCCTCAGGGAGGCGGGCCCGTTCGATACCGATGATATGCGTTCCCGAGTCACGGACACCGTCGACGAGCACCTGCACCTCCGCTCCCGCGCTGTTCATGAGGCGAACGCGCACATGCGCGGGCCGCCAGAGCTCGTAGCCGAGAAGGATGAGTCCGTCGCCCGCCGGCTGCGGTGTGGAGATGCGGGGCGCAGGCAGTGAAATGGAGGGCGCGCTCAGTTCCTCGGCCTCCGCGAGCGCAGGCGCTTCAACCGCAGCGCCGCTTTCATTGAAAAACGGATCGAGCGCCGTGACGCGTGCGCCCGCAAATCCGGGCGGGATCACTGCGCGGCGTGCGGACGACCGCAGCATGGCAAGCAAGACGGGACGATCATCATCTTCACTGCGTGTGCCATACAGCGCGTACCATGCCGCTGTGTCCCCGTCCGCTGCAGGGACGGGGGGATGCCATGACAGCACGTCATTTTCCAGACGCACGTCGAGCGGCGGATTCGGCCGCACGTTGTCGCGCCAGGTCAGCGCGGGAGGAAGGGCGTGATCGTCAAATCGACCGGCGAAATCGTTTCCGCGAATATGCTCGTAGCGGAAAAACACCACACCGTCGGCGCCGCGGTCACGCGTGGCGTCCACATGCTCCTGCAGCCAGGGAGTTATTTCCTTTTTGTATGCGGCGACACCTGCGTACACATGCCGGCCGGAGGCGTTGCGTTTCCAGTCCTCGACGAGCGCTTCGAAATCGATGCGGCTCCCATGGCGTGTCAGTCCCCAGTAGATCTGCGGGACAACGTAATCGTGATACCGCTCCCGCAGCCAGCGCCGCGAATCCTGGAATATGGCATTGCGTCCCTCCCATCCTTTCGCCCCCGGAAGATTCCTGTAAATGCCGATGGGCGCAGAACCGACGACGAGCGAGGGACGGATGCGTGTCAGGCGCTGGTAGGCGTCCCGCACGAGTGCGCTCACGTTGTCGCGCCGCCAGTCGTCGCGCCCGACGCCCCGGCCGTAGCGCCGGTAGGTGGCGTCGTCGACGAAGCCGCGGTCCGGGTAGCGAATGTAGTCGAAATGTATGCCGTCTATCGGATAGCGGCGCACCAGGTCTTCCATCACCCGTATCGTGTACTCCCGCGCTTCGGGTATGCCAGGATCCATCCACATGTCGTCGCCGAAACGCTGCACCCATTCCGGATGCGCGCGGACGATATGCGCCGGCTTGCTGGCTGCGGGCCGGCCGGCGCTCCAGACGCGGCAGACATTGAACCAGGCGTGCAGCACCATACCGCGTGCATGTGCCTCGCGGATTGCGAAGTCCAGCGGATCCCAGCCGGGATCGCGTCCCAGTGCGCCGGTCAGCTCAGATGCCCATGGCTCGAGAGAGGAACGATACATGGCGTTGCCGCGTGAGCGCACCTGGAAGAACACGGCGTTGAAATTCCGGCGCTGCAGGTCGTCGAGGATATCGCGCAGCGCCTGCTGCTGTGCGGCGGGATTTCCGCGCAGCGCTGCCGCGGGCCAGTCGAGCCCGAGCAGCGTCGTGAGCCACACGCCGCGCAGCTCCCTGCGCGCCTGCTGGGCGGAGGCGTTCCCGCAGAGTACGGGAAGCAGAACGAGAATGATCAGGCTGATGCGGACGGTGCGCATGGTGAAAGCGGCCTCGCGGCTATCGCTCGATGGTGAATGAATAGGTGCCGCCGCCGCGGGCGCGCAGCGAATCCTCATGCAGGATTTCCCTGGCCGCCTCGAGCGAGGCCTTGGCCTGGGCGGACTGCGGGAACAGCCGCACGGCGGTTTCGAGCAGCTTCATACCCTCGTCCCATTCCTGCCGGCGAATGAGCAGATCGCCGAGGGGCACCATGGCCGGCGCGAAATGCGGGTGCAGCGTCAGCGCGCCGCGCAGGTTCCCGATGGCGGAAGCAGTGTCTTCGGCCTGCAGCTGGGCGAGCGCCAGCAGCGTGCGGCTGCGGCTGGACTCCGGATCCTCGCGCAGCGAACGCTCGAGCACGTTGGAGGCGGCCTTGAAGCGCTTCTCCTGCATCAGCTGCACCGCTTCCATGTTGAGCGCGCTGGCGCTCTGCGACATGATGTGCGTGCGCGTCGGGATGTAGCGGAACGCTTCGATGATGCCCACCTGGTTGATGTCCGACGTTACGAGGGGATTGACGTTGACGACTTCGAATTCCTCCCGTGTGGTGATGATATAGCCCACGTTCTTCTCGTCGAGAAGAGACACCAGCGCCGGGAGATCACCGATCAGCGGCAGCACGTCCGGGCTCACCGCACCCTTCATGTCGAGCACGGGGCGCGTGCCGTAGTACCCGATGGTCCCGGGCACATTGGTCGCGATACGCGTTTCCGCCGCCACGTTGAAAGACACCCACAGCCCCATTTTCACATGCCTGTCAAGGATGTGCCGCACGGTGCCGTAATGCGCATCACGAAACGCGTTCCAGTCGCTGAGCGCAAATCCCGCCGCCGCGAGAAACAGCGCGAGCGCGGTCGCCACCGCGGGTGTGCGCAGGAACGGCAGCGCACCGGCGAGCAGTCCGAGCAGACGGGAGAGGCCCCATGCTGCGAGCAGGATG
>CAJXSA010000398.1 GCA_913060595.1 uncultured Ignavibacteria bacterium | reverse complement strand
GCACACCCAGGGCTTCGGTCAGAAGCACATGGTTGCGAAGCGCGGCGGATTCCCCAGTTATGAGAACTACCCCGATGCGCTGAAGAAGGGATATGACAAGAATTGCGGCAAGTGCCATGCATCCTGCGGCGAGTGTCATGTCATGCGTCCCCGCCAGGCCGGCGGCGGCTTCCTTGCTGCGCACCAGTTCAAAAAATCACCCGACATGCGTCTGAACTGCACCGCCTGTCATTCGGCGCGCGTCGCACACGCATACTTCGGTGAGGCGAACGGATCCCGTCCGGATGTCCATTATCTGAAGCTGCCGGGCGGCCAGTGCACGAACTGCCACACGGCAGATGAAATGCACGGCACGGGCACGAAGTACACACAGCGTTACTCCGTCCCGAATCAGCCGAAATGTGAGGACTGTCACAGCGGAGCGCAGAGCGCCAACAATTATCACAACCTGCACTGGGACACCATCTCCTGCCAGAGCTGTCACTCGCAGGATTACCAGAACTGCGGCAGCTGCCACGTGGACACAGGCGTTCGCAACGGTCCGTACATGGGCTTCAAAATGGGACTCAATCCCCTGCCCGGCGTCAAGCGCTTCAAGTATGTCGTGCTGCGCCACGCCCCTGCGGCCCCCGACACCTGGAGCAATTACGGTGTTCCCAGCATGACCAATTTCGCCTCCGAACCCACCTTCCGTCATGCGACTCCGCATAACATCAAGCGCTGGACTCCGCGCACAGAAGTGGAAGCGGGCCAGAGCTGTGCGGCTGCATGCCACATCAAGGACGGTGTGAACAAGCAGTGGTTCCTCTTCGAAGACGACCTCCAGGAGCAGTGGGAGAAAGACGCCAACGCCCCTGTCGTGGTCGACAATGCAATTCCGTCAAGCTGGAAATAATTCATCACCACCACCCCTGATCCTATCCAAAAGGAGCACTCATGAGTAACTATGCGAAACTTCTCAAAAATTATGCGGTTCTGCTGCTCATCCTCCCGCTGCTGGTCTTCACCCAGGCCTGCTCGGACGATGACGACGATCCGATAACGCCCGCACCTGTCGAGTCTGAGCTTCTGGTTGCGGAACTCGAAGGCGCCAACGGCAACTATATGAACACCAACTGCCCCGCCATCGTGAAGGCGGACGCAGTGTACGAGAACGTCACCGGCGCGAAGACGTGGTACGTCATGGACATTCGCACTGCTGCTGATTTTGCCACCGGGCGCGTCCCGGGTGCCGTCAACGTCACGCGTGCCGACCTGCTCACGCATGCGGCTGCGAACGACATCGGCAGCAAAGAGCGAGTCGTCATCATTTGTTACACCGGTCAGTCGGCTGCCTGGTCCGTCGCGCTCCTTCGCATGAGCGGCTATACGAACGTGTATTCGATGAAGTATGGCATGTCCTCATGGCATACCGATTTCGACAAGCTGAGCTCGAAGACCGGAAGCATGTACTCCGCGCAGTTCGTCAAGGACGCCGCACCGGCCAAGCCGGCTGAAGGCGACATGCCGATGATCAGCACTGGCAAGAGCACCGGCGCAGACATCCTCACCGACCGCATCGCCGCTGTGCACGCAGAGGACTGGGGCGGCGTCGCCATTGACGCAGCCACCGTGTTCGCATCCCCGGACCAGTACTACATCGTGAACTACTGGGGCATGGGCGACTACACCGGTATCGGCCACATTCCTGGTTCCTACCAGTACACGCCGAAGGCGGACCTCGCCTCCACCACCTTCCTCAAGACCCTCCCGACCGACAAGACCGTGGTCATTTACTGCTACACCGGTCAGACCAGCGCCAACGTCGCCGCAATCCTGAAGGTTCTCGGCTACGACGCCAAGACGCTCACCTTCGGTACGCAGGGAATGATCTGGCAGGATATGGTTGCCGCAGGCAAGACCGCATACGACGCGACCAATGACTGCTACGGATTCGATTACGAGAAGTAATACCTTTCGTATCCTCCTGTAAACGAAAACGCCTCGTCCCTGTGAATGGGACGAGGCGTTTTCCATTTCCTGTAAATTTCGAAACAGATTACATCATCGAGAGCATGGAAAGCCCGAAGATGGAGAAGATGATCGTGGAAATAATGCCGCCGATGACCAGGTAGGCGACGAAAAGCACGACGACCGTGACGATCATATACACGATGACCTTGTCCTTCGGCGTCTTCATCATATGCGGGAAACCCAGGTACATCAGATAGATGCCGTACAGGCCGAAGAGTCCGCCGATGATCATGAGCGGCGGATAGATATTGAGAATGCCTCCTACCCATGCCGGTGTGTAGGCGTACGCGACGAGCTGCATGGCCTTCCCAAGATCCTTCTCAGAATCGAATCCGGACGCAAGCAGGTTGACCACGAACGCGGTGAGCAGCACTCCGATAATTGTCGACAGCAGGCTAATCAGCGCGTAGGCGATGCCCATTGTGATGCTGGAAAAGGGACCGACACCGATGAGACCATAGCCGATGAAGGACGCGACGGCGGGGATAAGCGCCATCGGGATAACATACCCGGTCAGAATGCTCCCCATGTCCGCGGGTTCATTCGAGATCACCTCCCACTCGGACTTCGGCGACGTGATGATATTTTTCGCACGATCAACAAGACTCATAATACCTCCTTGAAATTGAAATGGGTTCACAGCTTCGCGTTGCCTGTGCTCCCCGCACGGCATCTTTCGGGGAGATCATGGTGTTTTCACACCCGTGATGTGAGTATGAAGAAATTTCGCCGGAAATCGGGTGAAAGTCAAATGCGAAAGCAGGATCAGAAAAGATCGATGTTCGTGTTGAACTCACCTTCGATCAGGATGGAGGTAAGGGTGTCGAGACGCACGAGCATGCGGTCGAGGCGTCCCACCAGCGATGTGTCGTGGATGGCGTGATGAAGGAGTCCGCGGGAGTCGCGGATCTCCCCGACAAGGCTGCGAACGTCGGAGATGAGCGAATCTGCTCCCATAAGGACCCGGTCCGATTTTTCAAGGCTGCCGCTCACTGCGGGCTGCAATTCCGCAAGCATGGTGTCCACCCGCCCGGTGAGCGTCACCAGGGTCCCCGTCAGGCGGTCGATGTTGCTGCTGTTGCGCGTCATGTAGCTGCGCAGATCCCCGGTCAGCACATGGAGATTGGTCACGGTCTCTTTCAGCGAACGCGTGAATTCCCTGTCGCCGACGATGGCATTGATGCCGCGAAGCAGGGAGTCCGCCTGCGTCGCGATATCCCGCACGTTCCCTTCCATGCCCCCGAGCAGTCCGAGAGCGCCGGCGATGTCGGGATCGACCCTCCCCTGGAGCACGGCGCCCGCATCGACGGGGGTGCCGCTTCCCTGCTGGCGAATCTCGATTTTCTTGCCTCCCATCAGCTCCAGCATCTGAATGACAGGATCCCCGTCGTCGAATACCGTGACGCCGCCGCGCATCATCG
>CAJXSA010000397.1 GCA_913060595.1 uncultured Ignavibacteria bacterium | reverse complement strand
CATGCACTGCCGCAGGGTGCGCCCGTCAAACGGCGCAAGCCACGTCGGCGCGGGGCGCGCCGCGCTGCCCGGAGCCGTCCCGTGCAGCAGACGCATCTCATGATCGGCAGCATGACCGAAGGCTATCACGGGCGCAGCCGGCACGCACTCACTGTGCTCAACGCACTGCTGGGCGAGGGAATGAGTTCGCGGCTCTTCCAGCGCTTGCGCGAACGGTACGGCTACGCCTACAACATCTACTCCTTTCTGTCGATGTATCATGATGCGAGCACATTCGGCGTGTATGCCGGACTCGAACCCGGTCAGACCACGCGGGCGCGCGGGCACCTGCTGCGTGAGTTTGCCGCGCTCGCCGCGCACCCGGTTTCGACGCGCGAGCTGAACCGTGCCCGTGAACAGGTTGTCGGCAGCATGCTGATGAGCCTCGAGAGCATGACCAACCGCATGTCGCGCCTCGGTCGGGATGCGCTCGTGTTCGGCCGTGACGAGCCGGTATCGCAGCTCGTCGAAGCCCTGCATGCCGTTTCCGCCGAGGATATCCGCATGCTGGCGGAGCGGCTGTTCGCGCCCGAGCGCCTGGTGGAGATGCGCCTGCATCCCCCGGCGCAGCAGTGACGGGAGCGCGTTCCTCCGCTTTTGGTAATTCCTGCTTATGTCCTTACATTTGTTAGGATTACACAAATTCGGACCGTTTCCCGGCTCAGACAGGGGAAACGGCTGATCATACAGCGTTTCAACGGTTTTTTACTTCCTCAGAACCGAACCATGACATCCGCACCTCAGCTTTCCCACCGCGCCTCCATCATGCCGGCCTCTCCCATCCGCAAACTGGTTCCCCTGGGTGATCAGGCCAAGCAGCGCGGCACCCACGTGTACCATCTCAACATCGGACAGCCGGATATTCCGACGCCACCCGAGTTTTACGACGCAATCCGCTCCTACGAAGAAAAAGTCATTGCCTACGGGAACTCCCAGGGCATCCGCCTTTTCATCGAGAGCATTCAGCAGTACTACGGTTCACTCGACATCGCTCTCGATTACGATGATATCGTGATCACGACCGGCGGTTCCGAGGCCATTCTCTTTTCCATGATGGCCATCGCGGAACCGGGCGACGAACTGATCGTGTTCGAGCCGTTCTATACAAATTACAACGGCTTCGCCGTCATGGCGGGCGTGCGACTTGTGCCGATCGCGACACAGGCGGAAGACGGGTTTCACCTGCCGACCACCGAGGAAATCGAACAGCACATCACACCCAGGACGCGCGGCATCATCATCTGCAATCCCAACAACCCGACGGGCACCGTGCTGCGTGACGACGAGCTGATGCAGGTGCGTGACGTTGCGCTCAAGCACAACCTCTACGTCCTTTCCGATGAGGTCTACCGCGAATTCGTCTACGAGGGCGCGACCAGGAGTGTGCTCGAGATCGAAGGGCTCGAAGAGCATGCGGTCGTTATGGACAGCCTGTCGAAACGATACAGCCTCTGCGGCGGCAGGATGGGATCGGTGATCAGCCGCAACAAGCGTTTTATGGACGTGGTGCTGCGCTTCGGACAGGCGCGTCTGTGCACGGCGACGCTCGAGCAGGTCGGTTCGGCCGCACTCGTGGCCGCAGGCGCGAAATATTTCGAACCGATGATCAGTGAGTATCGTCAGCGCCGCGACGCGACATACGAGGAGCTGCAGAAGATTCCCGGCATGCTGTGCCGGAAACCCAGCGGCGCCTTTTACATCATGGCGCAGTTTCCCGTGGACGACATCGAGGCGTTCTCGGCGTGGATGCTCACCGATTTCAGCGACGGCAACGAGACGACCATGCTCGCGCCCGGCCCGGGCTTCTACGCCACGCAGGGACGCGGCAGCAGCGAAGCGCGTCTCGCGTACGTTCTCAATGCGCCGGAGTGCCGGCGTGCCGTCGAGCTGGTTGCGAAGGGGATCGAGCAGTACAACAGTGTGAACAGAAAGGACAAGTGATCGTCTATGATTACCATCACGATTGACGGGAAGGAAATCCAGACCGATCCCTCGAAGACCATCATCGAGGCGGCGTTCGAGAACGGTATTTACGTGCCGCATTTCTGCTGGCACCCGGCGCTCTCCATTTCGGGCAACTGCCGCATGTGCCTCGTCGAGGTCGAGAAGATGCCCAAACAGGTCATCGCCTGTTCGACGCGCTGCATGGACGGCATGGTGGTCCATGTCAACTCCGAGAACGCCGTGCAGGCCCGTGAGGCGGTGATGGAGTTCATCCTCATCAACCATCCGCTGGACTGCCCCATCTGCGACGAGGCAGGGGAGTGCAAGCTCCAGGACTACGCCTACAATTACTCGGTGGGAGAGAGTCGTTTCGATGAGGACAAGGAGCACAAGCCCAAGCGGCACGAGCTCGGTCCGCATGTCATGTTCGACGCGGAGCGCTGCATTTCCTGCTCGCGATGCATTCGCTTCTGCGAGGACATCGTCGGTTATCCGCAGCTGACCTTCGTCGAACGCGGTGACCGGGTGAACATCGAGACCTTTCCCGGGAAAAAACTTGACAACCCGTACTCGATGAACGTGATCGACATCTGTCCGGTCGGTGCCCTGACCAGCAAGGAGTTCCGTTTCCAGGCCCGCGCGTGGGACATGTCGGAAACCCCGAGCGTCTGCAACGGCTGCGCACGCGGCTGCAACACCGACATCTGGGTGCGGAAGAACGAAATACTCCGGCTGACGCCGCGCGAGAACCAGGAAGTCAACAACTTCTGGATGTGCGACAAGGGGCGTCTCGAAAGCTGGAAGCATGTCAACGCGGAAACCCGCGTCGCGCAGCCGCTGCTGCGCAAGGACGGCAGCCTGCAGCCCGTGGGATGGGACGAAGCCCTGGCTGCGGTTTCCTCCGAGCTCAAGACCTACAAGGGGGAGCAGGTCGCCGTGCTCGGATCCGCGTTCGACACCTGCGAGGACAACTTCGTCGCCGCGCGCTTCGCGCGGGACGTACTCAAGACACCCTGGCTCGACGTGCTGCCGCATGTCGTCGACGGTGACGGTGACAGTTTCCTGATCTGCGACGACAAAACGCCCAATGCCGCCGGGGCACGAATGGCCGGTGTGCTGCCTGCGGATGCGGAGCACGGACATGACGCCATGATAGCAGCCCTGCAGCAGGGACGCATCAAGGCACTTGTCGTGACGGATTATCGCGCCGCGGAGCATCCCGGGCTGATCGATGCGGTGGACAAGGCGACGTTCACGCTCGCCATCGTCAGCAACACCTCCGCGCTCACCGAAAAAGCGGACATCGTGCTGCCCGCAGCGACCTTCGCGGAAAAGGTGGGTACGGTGCTGAATATCGACGGGCAGCTGCAGCTGCTGCGTCCGGCCGTCGTCACCGCCGAAAACGAGCGCTGGATGGGACCGTATGCCATGAGCCGTCTCCACAAGTTCGC
>CAJXSA010000396.1 GCA_913060595.1 uncultured Ignavibacteria bacterium | reverse complement strand
GCCGCGCGCCGCGTATGGCGACTTCAACGGCAACGGGCGTCCCGACGTGCTGCTCGGCGACGCGGACGGTGATTTTTTCATCGCGGAGCACGACGGCGGCTCATGGAACACCATCTGGTTCAGCGAAAACGAATACCGCCTCGGGAGGGAATTCGTGGAAGCCGGTGATTTCGACGGGGACGGACGCGATGAAATCGCGGTCGGTTTCCGCACAGGCGACGACGACGTCATTCCGTTCTGGTATTTCGCCATTCTGCGCGTCGGTCCGAACAACAGCACGGACGTGGTGTGGAGCATGCAGTTCCATGGCGTGACAGAAAGCGCGCAGTACGGCTCCTTCACGCGCATACAGAACAGTCTCACCGCCGGAAATTTCGACGACGATCCCGCGCTGGAGCTGGTGATCAGCACTTTTCCCGAGCTGTATGTCGTCGATCAGAGCGCGAACGGGACCGGTTTCGACATCACCTGGCAATACCCGCTCGCCAATACCGACGCGGTGACCATCGCGGACTTTGACGGCAACGGCATCGCGGAGTTTGCCATGGCCACGCCTGACAGCGTGATGTTTTTCGAACGTGACCTGCCGTACCGCGGTCCCGACCCGCCGCGCGAGGTGACGGCGGTGTACCAGGACGCGTCCACCGTGCGCATCGCGTGGGTCGCGGACCCTTCGAGTCCCCCGCAGTATCGCCTGTATCGGGGCACTTCCCCCGCGTCGATGGAACTGACGGGCACTTTCAACGGCGTCGTCGGCGCCACCGATCCCACGCTCGAGGCCGGGGAAGAGTACATATACGCTGTCACCGCACTCGATCCCGCGAAGGATCCGCAGGAGAGCCCCCGCGTGTACAGCCGTCCCCTCCGTCCGCATGACACGCCGACGGTCGAACGCATCAGCTATGTGAACGAGGGACAGCTGCGCATCGAGGTTTCGCAGGACATGGGCAGCGTGCTGCCCTCGCCGCAGCGCTTTCTGCTCAACGGGACGCGCGAACCCGAGAGCGTCGCCCTGCTGGATCAGCGCACGCTGCTGCTCAGTTTCGGTGTGCTCGAAGACGGGCGATACGGACTCGATATGCGCGGACTGCGCGATGCGGAAGGCATTCCCTTCGCGGACCGCAGTCACGGACCCTTCGATGTGGTCAATCCCGTGCTCAATGAATGCTATGTCGAGCGCGTGGAATATCGTCCCCCGCGCAGCTTCGACGTGTGGTTCAATCAGCCCATCGATCCCGTCACCGGTGCGGTACCGGGCAACTATGAGTTTCAGCCCGTCGGCTATGCGCAGTTCGCCGCGGTCGATCCCGCGGACGCCCGTCATGTCACGCTGGAGATCGCCGAAGGCAACGCCATCGGAGCGCTGGGAAGGGAATACGTGCTCAAGGTGCGGAACGTGCTCTGTTCTTCTGGCGCGATGATCGGTGACGGACCGGGGAGCACCGCGGGGGTGATTCTCAATCGGCAGACGCTCGACGACGTGTTCGTGTACCCGAACCCGCTCAAGCCGGAACACGCGCAGGATTTCATCACCTTCGCGAACCTGACGCCGCGTGCGACCATACGGATTTACACGCTGTCCGGGATTTTCATCGCCGAAGTTGTGGAAGACGACGGGAACGGCGGTGTGGAATGGGATCTTCGCGACGAGCACGGACGTCTCGTTCCTTCGGGTGTGTATGTGTACCGCGCGGCGGGAACGAACAGCGCAGGAGAAGAGGTGGATCCCGTCCTGGCAAAATTCGCCATCATACGATGAGGCAATGATCATGTCACAGAAGAGAAAGTCGACGCAGCAGCAGACCCCGTCCGATCGCATCTGGACGCTCTCGAACATGCTGAGCTTCCTGCGCATGCTTCTGGTGATTCCCTTCGCCATGCTGCTCGAAAATGCCTACGTGAATCAGCTCTGGCTGGGCGCCATCTGCATGGTCGCCTATGCGACGGACCTGCTCGACGGCTGGATCGCACGAAAATTCGAAGGGGAGAGCAAGCTGGGCCGCATCATCGATCCGCTGGCGGACAAGGTGTACATCATCGTCGCCGTCGTCATGATGGTCATACTCGAAATGCTGCCGCTCTGGTTCGTCCTCGTCGTCGTGCTGCGCGACGTGATCATATTCGTCGGCGGCATGCATCTCAAAAAGCGCACGGGCATTCTCGTGCAGAGCAACTGGCTGGGCAAAGCCACGGTGGTGGCCATCGGTTTCACCCTGCTGGCGACCATTTTCCACGACGGGGGACGCAACATGACGCAGGAAGTGCTGATCGTCATCAGCGTTGCACTTGTCGTCGTCTCACTGTATAAATACGGGGAGCGCTACTTCGATCTCATGCGCAAGCACGCGAAGAAGCGCTGATCCGCTTTCACGCAACCGCATACAACGGAACACACGAATACCATGGGCTTTCTTGACAAACTGAAATTCAACCGTCTCAAAGAGGGACTCGCCAAGACGCGCGATTCCGTCATGCACAAGGTGACACGTGTCATCAAGGCCAAGCGCAAGATCGACGAGGAACTGCTCGAGGAAATCGAGGAGATCCTGATCCTGGGCGACGTGGGCGTTGCCACCACCGCGCGCATCATCGACAATCTGCGCGAGCGCGTCCGGCGCGAGCGTTTCGAAGACGCCGGTGAACTGCATCGCCTGTTGCGCGAGGAAATTGCCGCGCTTTTCGAGGAGCACGAGATCAGGACGGACGGAGTGGCGATCGAACTGCCCGCGGGCATTTCCCCCTATGTCATCATGGTGGTGGGTGTCAACGGCGTGGGCAAGACCACGACCATCGGAAAACTGGCCTACAATTACCGCAGCGCCGGCAAGAACGTCATCATCGGCGCCGCCGACACCTTCCGCGCCGCCGCGAACGAGCAGCTGGAGGTCTGGGCGAAGCGCGCCGAGGTGGACATCATCCAGCAGAAGCACGGCTCGGATCCCGCCGCCGTGGCCTACGATACGCTGCAGAGCGCACTGTCCCGCAAGGCCGACGTGGTCATCATCGACACCGCGGGTCGCCTGCACACGAAGTCGAACCTCATGGAAGAGCTCAAGAAAATCAAGCGTGTGATGGCAAAGCTCATGCCGGATGCGCCGCATGAAGTGCTGCTGGTGCTCGACGCCACGACGGGACAGAACGCCATACAGCAGGCCAAGCAGTTCGGCGCGGCGGTGGACGTGACCGGCCTGGCGGTGACCAAGCTCGACGGGACCGCCAAGGGCGGCGTGGTCATCGGGATTTCGAGTGAACTGTCCGTCCCGGTCAAGTACATCGGCGTGGGCGAGCAGATCGACGATCTGCAGGTGTTCGACGACGAAGCCTTCGTGCAGGCGCTCTTCGGCACGCTGCGCACCGAAGACGAAACGACGGTCGAAGAGGAAGTCCCGGAATAACCCGCGGAGGCATACCATGTTCATGCGCAAGCCACAGCATAAAACCTTCGAT
>CAJXSA010000395.1 GCA_913060595.1 uncultured Ignavibacteria bacterium | reverse complement strand
GGTGAGAACCACGAGGACGATCCGGTAAGCGCCGCCAGGGAAGCTGCCGGCGAGGGCATCGTGATTCATACCATCGGTATGGGGTCGCTCGAAGGAGCGCCGATTCCGGACGGACCGCGTGACAACCCGAGGGGATTCAAGAAAACAGCTGACGGGGAACTGGTGCTTTCCCGCCTTGATGCCGAGACGCTTCGGGAGATCGCGCAGGTGACAGATGGTTCCTTCACACAAGCACTCTCCGGCAGGGATAATCTCGCGACGGTATTCGAGCAGATCGAACGCATGGAGAAAAAGGAATTCGGCACGAAGCAGTTCACGGACTTCGAAGACCGCTTCCAGTATCTGCTTGCGCTCGGACTTTTTCTGCTTATCGTGGAGCTTTTGGTATCGGAAACACGGAACCGCTTTCTCTCGCGTTTTTCCATTTTCGCACCGCATGAAGAGTCGGAGGCCTGACATGACAACGAAGATCGCAACCGTCATTCTTCTTTTCACGACATGCATTCCTGCAGCGGCGCAATCCTACAGGTCTACCGTGAATGAGGGGAATGAGTATTACCGCCAGCAGGATTATGACAGAGCGCGTGAGAAATACGAGCAGGCAGCCGCTGACGACCCTGACCGCATCGAGAGCTATTTCAATGCCGGGAACGCGGCGTATCGCGCCGCATCTGATAATGCAAGCGCAGATGACATACAGGCTGCGCTGCAGGCGTATGAAAAAGCCGGAACGCGCATGGAGAATACGGCTCAGCTGGCACAGACATTGTACAACGCGGGAAATACCTTCCTCCAGGCAGCGGAGAAAGGATTGGAGAATCCGCTGCTTCAGCAGACCGCGGGCGGACAGGGCGGGGATATGCGCAGGCAGGGATATCTGCATGCGATCGACATGTACAAGCGTGCGCTAAAACTTGATCCCACCGATGCGGACGCGCGATACAACCTGACCTACGCCAGGAAAAAACTCGAGGAGCTGCAGAACCAGCAGCAGAACCAGGACCAGGATCAGAAAAAGGACCAGAAACAGGACAAACAGCAGGATCAGGAGCAGCAGGACAAGAGCAAGGACGAACAGCAGCAGAAGAAGGATCAGCAGAATCAGGACCAGCAGCAGCAGCAGAACCAGAAGGATCAGGATCAGCAGGATGACGCCCGGCAGAATCAGCAGGAAAAGTCCAAACCTGAGCAGGAGCAGAAAATGTCCAAACAGCAGGCAGAACAAATCCTTCGTGCCCTGGAACGGGAGGAAAAAGCCCTGCAGAAAAAGAAGCGTGCGAAAGTGAACGCCCGTGCGAATGTGGAAAAGGACTGGTAGCGAATCATGCAACGCATGTGTCTCATCATAGCGATGCTTCTCGTTGGCACGGTCGGACTCTCCGCCCAGGATGTGCAGTTCACCTGCAGCCTTGACAGGACGGAAGTGGCACTCGGGGAGCAGTTTCAGGTCACCTACGCGCTCTCCGGCGGCAGCCTTCGTCGGTACAGTGATTTCAATGCGCCCGATCTGAACCGGAATTTCCTGACGCTGCATGGTCCGGCCACATCGCAGCAAATGCAGATTGTCAATGGCCGGGTCTCGACGACGATTTCCTGGACCTACGTCCTGCAGGCGAGGGCCACAGGATCCTACACCGTGCCAGCTGCCAGTATCGTGTATGACGGGTCCCGCATGAGCAGCAACACTGTTCGTTTGAAGGTTGCCAATTCCGTTCCCCAGGCAAAAGGACAGCAGAAGAGCGGAAATGAGAAGCGCAAGATCGATCTGGGAGAAGAACTGTTCATTCGTGCCATTGCAAACAAATCCGACGTATTCATCGGCGAACCCATAACGGTTACGTTCAAGCTGTACTCACGGGTCGCGTTTCAGCTCGACAATCCCATCAAGCTGCCACGGATGGTCGGATTCTGGTCAGAGGATGTGGAGTCTCCCACGCAGCTGCGTCCCAAGGTGGAGGTCTATCGCGGCCGGCAATACGAGACCTTCATGCTGCGCAAAGTACTGTACTTCCCGACACAGACGGGAAAACTCGCGATCGAGCCTTTCGAGGTGGGGACGACCGTGCGTGTGCGCAAGCGCCGGAATACCGGGGATGAGTTCTTCGATCGTTTTTTCAGTGATCCGTTCTTTGACAATTATGAGAACATCAAGCAGTCGCTATTGACGCAAAAACTCGATGTCAATGTCCGCCCGCTTCCTGAAAGCGGTCAGCCTCAGGATTTCAATGGCGTCGTCGGATCGTACGACATGGATGTCAGTCTGGACCGCAGGGCGCTCAAAGCGAATGAGACAGCAACGCTCAAAGTGACGCTGCGGGGATCCGGCAACATTCGCCTCATTGATGAACCCGAAATCACTTTCCCGGCGGGTGTCGACCATTATGATCCGACGATCAGTGAGGATGTTCGGCCGGAAGGCGGCACGATGACGGGCAGCAAGACCTTTGAATACATACTGGTACCCCGCTACGCGGGGAAGGTGACCATACCGCCGGTCACGTTTTCCTATTTCGACCTCGACACACGCACCTATATCACACTGAACTCATCGCCGTTTGCGCTTGATATTACTGAAGGAGACGCGCGACAGCAGGCCGGAAGCCTGGAGCAGGAGTACATCGACTATCTTGCAATGGATGTTCGCCCCCTGCGCGAAATCGGTGAGACCCTTCCACGTGGCCGCCAGCCCGGTGTCCCGATGCCCATGATCGTGCTGTTGTATCTCGCACCGGTTGTTGCTTTCGTGGCGGCGTTGCTGGTGAAGCAGCGGTACGACCGTGCACAGAGTGACATCGCGGGACTGCGGCGTCGTCGAGCCACTCGCGTGGCGGAAAAGCATCTTCAGAACTCCAGGGGATTTCTCGAAAAGGGTCAGACAGATCAGTATTACCTCGAGATCGCTCGCGCCCTGTGGGGGTACGTGCAGGACAAGCTGGGACTGTCGACCTCCACGGCGACTGTCGCAGCGGTTGTCGAGAACCTCGCCGTCAAGGATATAGATGAACATCTGATAGCGAAAATGCGCGAAGCACTCGAAAGCGTTGAATTCGCGCGCTTTTCACCTACGCGGGCAAGCGAAACAGAAATGCAGCAGCTATACGACAGCACACGTGAAGCGATTATCTCGCTCGAAGACACGTTGGGAAAGGAGGCATGATGACACGCATTGCATTCCTGCTTCTCATCGCCGTGTCGCTGTCGTCCTCATTGCAGGCGCAACAGCCGGAACAGCGCTTCCGCGAAGCCGGGGAAGCATATGCATCCGCGGAATTTCAGGACGCCATTCGCATTCTGCTTTCGCTCGAGCGCGACGGATACGCTGGCTACGAGGTGTATTTCAACCTCGGCAACGCCTACTACAAGAACGGCAATCTTGGGGCCAGCATGCTCTATTTTGAAAAAGCGCTGCGAAAGGATCCCGGCAATGAGGATGTGCTGCACAATATCCGTGTCG
>CAJXSA010000394.1 GCA_913060595.1 uncultured Ignavibacteria bacterium | reverse complement strand
CGCGGGATAATCGTATGACTTCGCGATGTAAAACGCGCCACCGCGGAGTCGTATCCCGCCATCGAGGATACGGGTCAGTGTCAGGCTGAGCTCGCTGCTCTCATAGCTGTACGGATCGTCAAAGAGTTCTTCTTCGCCGATGAAATCCACCGCTCCGCCCACGAATGCACGGCCGCGGTCGGTGAGATTCCAGCGCTGGAGAAAGCGGACGCTCAGTCCTGTGGTCTCACTGAGGGACTGCCCTACGTTGATCCATGCGCGCAGCTGGCTCGTGGAGGGTTCTTCATACATGAGATACTCGACTGTGGACTCCATGCCGCCGCGCTGACCGCCCATGTTCAGGCCCATGCGGCCGGTGCCGCTCCCGCTGCCATTGCCTCCACTGTCCCCGTTCCCATTCCCGCCGCCGCTGTCGCCATTCCGGCCGCCGCTGTCGCCGTTGCCGTCACCATCGAGCGTGAGACCGCTGTGAGTGGGTGCAACGCCGTCCCCGCTGGTTGAGGCGGCAAGCGTGTTGGAGAACGCGGATGTGAGGTAGTTCTTGAAGCCGAACTCCGCCTGCACCCGGACACTTGTGCGTGTTTCGAAAAACATCATCGTACCCAGCGAGGTGAAGTGCTCGAGATAACTCAGTTCACCAAAATTCGGATAGCTGCGGTAGCGCGCGTGGTAGGAGAGCAGCAGGGGGAGATCGCCGACGATTTTCTGTCGCAGCGAAAGGGTGCCCAGTGCCTGGGAATAGTCATACAGTACATAATCCTCGCGGTCGAGGCGCATGCTGCCGTTCCCGACAATGGTCAGGCTGTTCGCATCCGCATCACCGTATTTGATGACGTACGATGCGGCGATGCTCTGGAACGCATAGAGTCGTTCGGGAAACTCGGAGAACGTCGCGAGCGATCCACTGTAGTTCACGGCCCAGTCTTCATCTTCAGGGAAATACCCGTACATGAGGTTCACGTCCGTCGACGCGGATGCGCTGCCGGAGTAGTTGCGGAACATGTTGTCGTCGTATCCGTTGTCGAGTGACAGCGTCCCGAGCCACTGTGCCTGCAGCGTTGTCGCCGACAGGGTCAGTATCGCGAAAAAGAGGATTGTGCGCTTCATTTGCCGCCACCGCCTCTCCGCTCTCCGCGGCGTTCGCCCCTGCCGACACCCATGCCGCTGCAGCGTTCGTCGTTGATGCCGTCACCGTCTGCGTCGATGAAGTGATCGCGGCGGTGCTTGCGTTTTTTTTGCTGTTGCCCCGTGCCGTCACGCGGACCGGCAGCACGCGCATTGTCGTTGATGCCGTCACCGTCCTCATCGACGAACTGACCGCTCTTCACGTCCCGATCCGTGCTCTTTTCCTGAGAGGATGGGTTTTCAGTACCCTTCGATTTCTCCTGCGCGGCGGCTGACGGCGCAAGCCCGAGTGCGATGAGAAGAAAGAAGATTGCAAATATGGATGTATGGGATTTCATGGTGCCCCTCATTACGATATCTGTCTGCAGGATAGAGGTCGCAACAACCGTGCCAGCAAAAAAACGCTGTGTTCTGACTGATGCTGGACAATCTGCTTCATGCATTTCGACAATATTGTCGAGGCCGTCAGGCAACGATTGTCGAACCGGGTGCTAATCCTTCCGGATTTTCGAAAGCTTGTACCGCAGTGTGCGTTCGGAAATCCCGAGCAGTTCAGCCGCTTTCACCTGGTTCCCGACGGTCGCTTCGAGGGCTTGCTCGATCAGGATTTTCTCGAGCTGCTCGAGTTTCTCGTTCAGATTTCCGAGCGCAAAAAGTGAATCGGGCGCTGTCGTGCCGCGCTCGGTCGTTGCACCGATGTCAGGCGGGAGATCTCTCGTCGTGATGGTCTGCCCTCTGGACATGACGACAGCACGCTGGATGATGTTTTCCAGTTCGCGCACGTTCCCCGGGAAGCTGTGACGCATGAGCGCGTCCATGGCCTCGGCGGAAATCCCGTCCACTTCCTTCCCGTTCAGTTCGGCATATTTCCTGGTGAATTCCTGCACGAGCGGTGCGACATCGCTTCTGCGTTCACGCAGCGGGGGAATGGTGATGGTGACCACGTTCAGACGATAAAACAGGTCCTCGCGGAACTCGCCGCTGCGCATCATCTCCTCGAGATCGCGGTTCGTCGCAGCGACGATGCGTACATCAAGCTCCAGTGTTTCGTTGCCGCCGACACGCTCGATCTGCCCGAACTGCAGGGCGCGCAGCAGCTTGACCTGGATGGCGAGGGGGATGTCACCGACCTCGTCGATAAAGAGCGTGCCGCCGCTGGCCTGTTCGAACTTGCCGATGCGCTGCCGTTCCGCTCCGGTGAACGCGCCTTTTTCATGTCCGAACAGCTCACTCTCAAACAGGCTTTCCGTGATGGCCGCACAGTTCACGACGACGAACGGTTTGTCTTTTCGCGGACTTGCCTGGTGAATGGCGCGTGCCACCAGTTCTTTGCCCGTGCCAGATTCCCCGCGGACCAGGACGGAGGCAGTGCTTGCTGCGACGCGTCCCGCGGTATTGAGCACTTCCTCCAGCTCCGCACTGTGCGAGATGATGTTGCTGAAGGAATACCTCTCGGCCAGCTGCTCGCGCAGCAGCCTGTTTTCTGACACGAGCATGGCGTGCTCGCGTGCGCGCTCTATGGTGAGCAGCAGCTCATCGAGATCCACCGGTTTCTGCACGTAGTCGAATGCGCCTTTTTTCATGATTCCCACCGCGCGCTCGACGCTGCCGTATGCGGTGATGACCACGACGGGGATCATGGGATTGATGCCATGAATTTCCTGCAGAACGTCCTCGCCGGTGATGTCCGGCATTTTGTAGTCCGTGAGGACGAGGTCGATGTGATGGTCGCGCACATGTGCGACGCCTTCGCGTCCCGACGCGGCTGTGGCAAGTGAAAAGCCCTTTTTTCGCAGGAAGCCCGCGATGGCATCCCGCTGCGCGGCTTCGTCGTCGATGACGAGAATATTGAAATCGTTCATGCTGTTCCTGTGCTGTCGTCCATGTGCACGTAGAATGCAATTCCCGTGCCGGATTTATCGTGTCGTCGGGAGCAGGATGCGAAACGTCGTTCCATGCCCCTTTTCGCTGGTGACCGAGATGTCGCCATCGTGTTCGCTGATGATATGATGCACGATGCTGAGTCCGAGTCCGGTTCCCGTGCTCTTCGTTGTGTAGTACAGGTTGAAGATCTTGGCCTGCTCTTCCTCTGGTATCCCGGGACCGTTGTCCGCAATCGAGAGCATCATGTCCCCGTTCCTCTCACAGGCGATGCACTTGATCTCTCCGCCCGCTTCCATCGCATCGATGGCGTTCTGGAGGAGGTTGAGCAGTACCTGCTGCAGCTTGCCGGCGTCGGCCTGCAGCGTGAGGGCGGGATCGGCGATGACGGATACCCGGATATTCTTCGCCATGGCCTGGCTGCCGACGACGTTTACGCTGTTTGCCAGCAGGCGGGCGGGATGCACCTCCTCGAGCG
>CAJXSA010000393.1 GCA_913060595.1 uncultured Ignavibacteria bacterium | reverse complement strand
TAGGGCCGCTGGATCATGCGGCCGCTGGGCGTGTAATACCGCGCCGTTGTCAGGCGAAAGGCCGATCCGTCGGTGAGCTCGAACTGCCGCTGCACCAGTCCCTTTCCGAAGGACGTTTCGCCGACAATGAGCCCGCGGTCATGATCCTGCACTGCGCCCGCAACGATCTCGCTGGCCGAAGCGCTGCCATTGCTCAGCATGACGATGAGCGGAAGATCCTGGAATTCTCCACTGCCGGTCGCGACGAAATTCTCATCGAAATCGGAGCGACGGCCCTTGGTGTAGACGATTTTCTGTCCGCGGCTCAGGAACTCATTCGCGAGGCGGAAGGACTGTTCGAGATAGCCGCCCGGATTGCCGCGGAGATCGAGAACGAGCTTCTTCATCCCCTTCGTCCGCAGGTCACGCAGACCGGTGAGGAATTCCTCATAGGTTGTAGAGGAGAAGCGGTTGATGCTCATGTAGCCGACACCGTCATCGAGAAGGAAGTTGGCGTTGACGCTGTAAAGCGGAATCTTGTCACGTGTGATGGTGAAACTGATCGGTTCGCTGAGACCGGAACGCATCACGCCGACCACCACCTTGGTGCCCTTTTCCCCGCGCAGTTTTTTCTGCACGTCATCGTTCTCGAATTTGACGGCGCTTTCATTGTCGATTTCAACGATTTTGTCGCCGGACAGCAGACCGACCTTTTCACTCGGACCGCCGTAGATCACGTTCGCCACCGTGATCGTATCGTTGACAATGCGAAATTCTATGCCTATCCCCTCGAAGCTGCCCTTGAAATCCTCCTGCACCTTCTCGAGCTGCTTCGGACTGATGTAGACACTGTGAGGATCGAGCGATTTGAGCATGCCTTCGACGGCATGCGCGACGAGTTCGGAAACCTGCACTTCGTCGACGTAATACTTCTGCGTGTAGTTGAGAACATCCTTGAACTTGTTGAACTGTTCGTAGATGTTGTCTTCAGAGACAGCACGAATCTGCGTTCCCATGAAAATGCCGAACACGAGAAGGACAAAGACGCTCGCGAGGGAAATTTTATGCTTGAACATGGCGATACTCTATCAGAAAATGGGATGTGCGATACTTCGACGGTGCGCATGCATGGTAGCAAAAGTCGTCATGGAAATCAATGCGCAAACGCTTCGCCGGAAATGGAGCGCTACCGTCAGTATCAACTGGATGGCCCGCGCAATGGTTCCGGCGGCTCCGGTCAATTCGCTGTGCGTGCAAGCCTGATGCCGATATCGGCCCCGGGAAAGTCAGGCGCCAGCATCGAACGGAAGCTCGCCCGGCAGCCGTATTCGTACACGAAATACGATCCGCCGCGGCAAACTTTCTCCTGCCCGGAATCCGGTCCGTGGGGATTCGTGTTGATGCCGAGTCCGTAATAGTCCGCGCGGTACCAGTCCCAGCACCATTCGAACACGTTTCCGTGCATGTCGTAGAGACCAAAGGCGTTGGCCTCGAGCTGGCCGCGTTCCTGCGTCGTGTAATTTGCATTTCCGGAGAACCATGCGCAGCGCTCGAGGTCGGCGATACTGCTTCCCGTGTAGTAAGGTGTAGTCGTGCCGGCCCTGCAGGCATATTCCCACTCCGCCTCCGTCGGGAGACGGTAGCCATTCGCGTTGAAATCCGCTTTGGGACTGCCATCGATATCGGTGTACACCGGCGTCAGGCCCTCGCGCTCGGACAGCGCGTTGCAGAAGCGCAGCGCATCGAACCATGTCATGTTTTCCACAGGTCGTTTGACACCGCTGGCCTTGCTCGGATTCTCACCCATCACGTCCCGGTACAGGGCCTGGGAAACCTCGTATCTGCTGAGCTCGAAGGCATTGAGCGCCACGGTGCGCGCGGGACGCTCGTTGGTCTCGTACGCGCCGCTTGCGTCACCCATCGTGAAGCTCCCGGCGGGAATCGCCACCATGTCCAGCGCGGAGGGACCTCCCCCGTCATCGTCGTCGTCGTCACTGCAGGAGGTCACAGCAAAAGAGAGAACGAGAAGCAGTGCAGGAAGAAGAATCAGTTTCCGGTACAGCATGTTCACCTTCAGGCGATGTTGAACAATTCCAGTAAAATATGCTTTGCCCTGCCAGCAAATACAAGTCTCAGCGCACGGCTTCCCATTCCTCGCTCGAGGACTTGTTGCGGAAAATCACGGCGAGGGCATTGCGCGTCCATCCCCACACGATATGCACGTATCCGTACTTCCGGAAGCGACGGGGGGATTCGTAAATCACCGTCCGCTGCATCATCACGATTTTTCCCCGCTTCCGCACACGCCGGAACAGGTCGTAATCCTCACCCGCCACCATGGCCGCATTGTACCCGCCGACCGCGGTGAAATCCGCGCGGCGCACGATCTGGCATTCTCCCCTTCCCATCCCCTCCCCGATGCGATTGAGAAAGCGCACGTAATAATTGTGGCAGAAATGGAAAATACGGTCGGAGAGAATCTCTTCCTCCGGAAACACGCGCACCTCGGCGGTGACGCCCGCGACCCCGCGCCGGGAAAGGCAGCGCGTGATCTCCTCGAAAAACAAGTCGACGTCGCTGATGCGGATGTCCGCGTTGATGAAAACGAGCACATCACCCCGCGCGGCGGCGGCCCCGCTGTTACGCCCTTCGGCTATGGTCTGCCGGTGTGCGTGCTCATGCGTGATAACCACCGCACCGTGCTGCGCGGCGATCTGCCGGGTGCCGTCACTGCTGCCCCCGTCACTGACCACGAGTTCCACGTCACGGCGACGACGGACATCCTCAGGAAACTGCGCAAGGAGCTGCGGCAGCAGTTTTTCCTCATTGAGCGTGGGAATGACGATGCTGATCACGGGCAAGCCGGGTTAAAAATAGAATCCGTACGCGATGAAATCCGGGGATATCCGGATCGCCGGCGACGGGAAGTGGATGAAATTGAGCGCTTCCTTGAGTGCCTGCAGCAGCCAGCTGTCTCCCGGAATAATTTCGCGCATGTCGTAGTCCAGCGCGATGATGAGATTTCGCTGCAGCGCGTCGGGATCGGCATCGGGATCGAAATGGTGCCAATCGCTCTGTCGAACCCCAAATCCACCCCACGCCGTCACGCCCGCGAAAACGGGGGTCCAGAAGGCTTGGTTGCGGCATCGATGGTGGTCGTCTGGATTTCCGGGTCAAGCCCGGCAATGACGACGGAAAAGTGAGGAAACCGCATTATGCCCTCCGCCCCAGATGTCTTCGTCGAACGCCTGCGCGAGCACGGCGTGCGCTATGCCTTCGGCATCCCCGGGGGCCCCTGGATACCTTACATGGAAGCCATGCGCCGCCGGGACATGCCCTTTATCCTGGTGGCCAACGAAGCCGCGGCCGGCTTCATGGCCGACGTCTGCTACCGCCTGACGGGCACACCGGCCCTCTGCCACGGAACCTTCGGTCCCGGCGCCACCAACCTGGCCACGGGCGTGGGCTGCGCCCATCTCGACCGATCGGCCCTGATCGCCGCCACCACCGAGCAGAGC
>CAJXSA010000392.1 GCA_913060595.1 uncultured Ignavibacteria bacterium | reverse complement strand
CGACGGCAGCATCGAAGTGGAAGAGGCGGAAGTGCAGATGATACCGCAGAACACGCTGAAAGTGGACGGCAAGGACGCCGAAGGCGTGATCCGCCTGCTCGAGTCCCTCGAAGACCACGATGACGTGCAGAATGTCTACGCCGATTTCGACATCGACGCGGACGTCCTGGAATCACTGCAGTAGCGGCGCGCCATGCTCATCCTGGGCGTGGACCCCGGTTCGCTGGTGACCGGCTACGGCGTCATCGAAACCGCCGGCAGCCGATTTCGCCGCCTTGCATCGGGCATCATCACGATGAAGGCGACGGACAGCGTCGCGGTGCGTCTGCGCAAGGTGTACGACGGACTGATCGAAGTCATCGACGCCCATCACCCCGACGAATTCTGCATTGAAACCGCTTTCTACGGCAAGAACATCCAGGCCACGCTCAAACTCGGCCAGGTGCGCGGTGTCGCCATACTCGCCGCCGTGCACCGGCAGCTGGGCATCGCAGAGTATTCTCCCCGCGAGGTCAAGCGCGCCGTGACCGGCACCGGGGCTGCGGCGAAACAGCAGGTGGAATACATGGTGAAAACCATACTCGGTGTGCGTGAAGATTTCAGGAAATCGGACGAAGCCGACGGTCTCGCCATCGCCATCACGCACGCCATGCAGCTGTCCACGCCGCGTGCCCGCGTGCGCAACTGGGAAAGCTACATCAAGGAACATCCCGACAGGATCAAGCGATGATAGAGTTTCTACACGGCACGCTCGTCGCCAAGGAGGCGGTTAACGCCGTGATCGACGTGCACGGCATCGGTTATCACGTGCATATCCCGCTTTCCACCTTCGAGAAACTGCCCGCGGAAGGGGAGGAGGTGCGCCTGCGCACGCATCTGCATGTGCGTGAGGACGCCATGCAGCTCTACGGCTTCGCCACGGAGACCGAGCGCGCACTTTTCCGCCGCCTGCAGGGGATTTCCGGCATCGGTGCGCGCATGGCGCTCAACATCCTTTCCGGCGTCGCTCCCGACGCCCTGCGCGAACGCGTCATCAAGGGGGACGTCGCCGCGTTGACCCGCATTCCCGGCATCGGCAAGAAAACCGCCGAACGCATCGTGGTGGAGCTGCGCGACAGTTTCGCGCGGGAAAGCACCACAGAAGCCCTGAAAACAGGGGACGAAAGCGCGATGGCGCGAGAAGAGGCCCTCATGGCCCTGCAGGCCCTCGGCTATGCCCGCAACGTCGCGGAAAAGGCCGTCACCGCCGTGCAGAGCAGCGGCGAAGCAGCCGCCGGAAACGCCTCCCAGCTCATAAAATCCGCCCTCCGCGAGCTGAATTCGCGCTAACTTGTTTAATGGCAATAGATTAAAAAAAAGTAGCTAAACCCTTGCTTTAAGGAAACAGCTTATGTATATTTACACCGCATTCACTGTTTCCAAGAGCCAACTCTAGTCTACCCTCCTCAGCTTTAGTTGGCTCTTTTTTATTTCCCTCCTCAGCAGATTTCTCCCAAAATTCTCCAATATCTCACTCCTGTTATATCTCCAGAGATCATAGCAGGATGTGAAGAATGTGAAAAAAGGAAAGATGGAAACATGCGCACGGGGCCATGTTTCCATCTTTCCTTTTTTCCATTATTCGCATCGCGCATGAGCGCACGCTGCGCGTGCGATCATGCGCGCTACAGCGCTCCGTCGCCAGATTCTTCGGTGCGTATGCGAATGGCGTCTTCGACGGGGAGGACGAAGATCTTGCCGTCGCCCACCTGGCCGGTGGCGGCGAATTTGATGATGGTGTCGATGACCGGGTCAGTCATGTGGTCGGCCACGACGATTTCGATCTTGAGTTTCGGGAGGGTGTCGATCTGGTATTCCGCGCCGCGGTAGGTCTCGGTGTGGCCTTTCTGCCGCCCGAATCCGCGCACTTCTGTTATCGTCATCCCGTAGATGCCGATTTCCTGCAGTCCGTCACGGACGTCGTCGAGTTTGAAGGGGCGGATGATGGCTTCGATCTTTTTCATGCCTGCTGCGCTGCTGTTCTTGCGTGGCGGGAAGTTAGTGCCGCAGGGAGGAAAATGCAATCTTTGTTCTTGTCCGGGAGTTTCGTAACATCATCGAGGATCTGCCCATCCACGACAGAGACGGAGCCTGTCCCACGATGTATCCCGCCCTTTTTCTCGCCCCGCAGCCGGCGGTTTCTTCCCGGCTGCTGCTGCTTTTTCGTCCGCTGCTGCTGCTGCCCCACATGTTCTGGGCCCTGCTGTACGGGCTTGCCGCCATGCTGATGCAGTTCTGTTCGTTCTGGGCCATCATGTTCACCGGACGGCACCCGCGCGCACTGTGGCGTTTTCTCGAGGGCTACATGCGGTATCGCACCCGCCTGAGCGCGTACGTGATGCTGCTCAGCGACCGCTATCCGCCGTTCGGCGGGACAGGGGATGACTACCCGGTGCGCATGCATATCGAGTATCCGGTGCGACTTTCCCGCGCTGCCGTGCTGTTCCGGATTCTTCTGCTGTTCCCGCACATGTTTTATGGCATCGGATTCGCTTTCGTGGTCGGGCTGGTGCAGCTGCTGCAGTTCTGGACCGTGCTGCTGCTCGGACGCATGGCCTCCTGGCAGTACGACTGGATTCACTCCTGGTTCATATACTCGTCGCGTATCGATGCCTACTTCCTGTATCTCGTCGACGAGTATCCCCCGTTCAACGGACAGCAGCCCCGCGCCGCAGCCGAGGTGTTTCCCTGAAACGAGTATCAGGGTATGAGATTAAATACTCGGTAGTATTTGATGTTTCTCCGATTTTTTTCTAGTTTTCGCACGATATTTTGTCTTTAGCAACTACTGATACTGACAAATGCTGACAGAATTTGGAAAAGCCCTGGTCTTCATCATCCTGGGGCTGGTTTTCGTTGCGGGCGGCCTGCTCGTGGCGAAGCTTCTCCGCCCGCACAATCCCACCGACGAAAAGACGCTCCCGTACGAATGCGGCGAGGATCCGATCGGTCCCCAATGGATGCGATTCAACATCCGATTCTACGTCGTCGCCCTCATCTTCATTCTCTTTGACGTCGAACTGGTCGTGCTCTTTCCCTGGGCCATCGTATTTCAGAAACTCGGCATGTTCGCCTATGTGGCCGGCGCCATCTTCATCGTGATTCTTTTCCTCGCGGACTTCTACCTGTGGGGCAAGGGGGATCTCGAGTGGGTGCGTCCGCAGCAGCAGCTGCCGAAACTGGATGCACTGGTCGACCGGGCATCCCTTCGCCGCGCTCCCGCGGCGGGAGAAGAGCCGGCTGCCCCGGCCGGCGCAGCGACCGCAACACAGGCTGACTGAGAACGAAAGGAGTATACATGGGTCTTCTCGACAAGCAATTCGACGACGGCAACATTGTTATCACATCCGTAGAAGGGGTTTTGAACTGGGCGCGTCTCTGCTCGCTGTGGCAGATGTCTTTCGGCCTGGCCTGCTGCGCCATCGAGATGATGGCGGCGAGCGCCTCGCACAATGACATCATG
>CAJXSA010000391.1 GCA_913060595.1 uncultured Ignavibacteria bacterium | reverse complement strand
CGATCGAGGACGCCACAGGACTGCGGCCGGTGCTGTACCGTCCGCCGTACGGGCGCATACTGCCGAGACAGCTGTCGCTGCTGCGCGGACTCGGACTGCACACCGTACTCTGGTCACAGCTTCCCGGGGACTGGGATGAGAGGATACCGGCGCATGTGCTGCATTCCCGTCTCGGTTCCGTTGCCGGCGGAGACATCGTCGTCCTGCACGACAGGGAGGGAGGACGCCGGTCGCTTGCAGTCCTGTTGCGTGCCCTTCATCGTGTCCTGCGGACAAAAAACCTGCGGACGTATCCTCTGCTCCAATTCACAGGTGCGCAGTGAATACCGCGTTCCTCGTGCTGCTCGCGTTCTACCTGGTGAAAATCCTGCTGTTTTACACCGGCGCCCGGAGAGCAACCCGTTCCGCGCATTCGCAGACGAAACCGACCGTGTCGGTTATCGTCGCCGCGCGCAACGAGGAGCACAATATCGCGGACTGCCTCGAAAGCCTTGCAGCGCTGCGCTACGAGGAAGGCTGCATGGAGATTCTCGTGGTCGATGACCAGAGCACGGACCGCACGGGCGAGATCATCGCCACCTACGCCGCCCGTGTTCCGCATCTTCGCAGGATCGAAACCGTAGGCAGCGTCCACGGGCTCCGCGGCAAAGCGAACGCGATCACACAGGCGATTGAGCAGAGCACCGGGGAAATCATTCTCACCACGGATGCCGACTGCCGTGTGCCGCCGCAATGGGTGCAGGACGTCGTCGCACAGTACGACAGCGAAACCGGGTGCGTGTGCGGCATGACGCTGATCGAGAACGAATCGGTGTTCACCGGCATACAGGCGGTGGACTGGGCATACCTGCTGACTATCGCATCCGCGGGAGTCGGTTGGGGCTACGCTCTGAGCGCGGTGGGGAACAACATGTCATTCCGTCGCGCGGCGTACGATGATGTCGGCGGTTACGAAGGCGTCGGCTTCAGCGTGACGGAGGATTTCATTCTGTTCAAGGCGATCGCATATGAGACCGACTGGAAAGTCCGCTACCCGGTATCCCCGACGACACTCGTGTGGAGCAAGCCCTGTGCGGACGTTCGTGAACTGTACCGGCAGAAAAAGCGCTGGGGCAAGGGCGGCGTCGATATACACCCCATCGGCTTCGGCATCATGAGCATCGGTTTCCTGATGAACGCCGCCATACTGCTGCTCCCGTTTTTCGGTTTGTCCCCGTGGGTCTGGCTGACCGGCATCGCGGGCAAGTGCGCCGGGGACGCCGTTCTTCTGTCCTTTCCTTTCGCACGGCTGCGGCAGTTCCGGCTCTACCGCTATTTTCCCGTATTTCAGCTCTACTATCTTCTGTACGTAACGGTCCTTCCATTCATCGTGCTTTTCGGAGGCAAGGTGATATGGAAGGACCGCAAATTGTGAGTCGAGCGGGCATCCGCACGGCGGAAGCGCACCCGGCGGTCAGGAATCGACGCCTGTCGATATCGACACGGCGACAGACACCTCGCTCATGGAAAGATCCAGAACATGTTCGAGGTGTTCGAGCATCTGGTTGAACTCGTCGCTGGTCACATGTCGGTTCCAGCGGTCGAGGCTGTCGATGGTGTAGCGGGTGTAGAAGGAGCCGGATTCCTCGTATAGCTCCTGGTACATTTCCACACCGAGCGCGCCCCAGGACTGCAGCGTCGGCCAGACGTGCTGGAGGCCCCTGCGATAATCGTCCAGTGTTTTCCGGGGACGAAGCACGTTGCGATAGGTCACGTAGTACATGACGCCTCCTCCTGAAATAGTACGTTGGGGTCTTGATCTCTACTTACACAGAAATCCGGTCAGAGGCAAGTCTCAGAGAAAAAGAAGGCGGTGTTCCGCGGGGAAGGGCTGGCAGGCTTCCTCGAGGAGAGGCAGGATGTCGCGTCCGTAGCGATTGAACAGCGTCGCGATGTTGAGCTGGCGTTCCTGCGGCTTCCCTTCCGGAGCGAGGTACACATGCATTTTCTCGATCTGCCGCATGAGAATTTCGTCTTTCTGCCTGCGGTGCTGGAAGAGCTTGTCCTCAAACGCCGAGAGAGCCTTGCGTATGTTTCCGGCTGTGGAGGATGCGGGACCGGAGAGGTTCGCGTCTTCTTCGGACGCGGCAAATTCCATCTCCCCGAGCAGTTCTTCCACGCGGCTGCGGAACGCATCGAACGGGAATGCCGTCTGCTGCCCGTTGCGTGCGCCGACCTGCCGGTATGCTTCATCGTCGTCGAGAAACATGCTGTGATAGGGCAGATTGAACTTTTTGAAGACCTTTTCCACTTTGCGTTCCACGACGGTGATGCTTGCACGCGGGACTATGAGGGGCATGGTCAGCTGGAAGTGGTCGTAGGCGGGCTGCAGCTGCGCGAAATACGAGACCTCGGACGGTCCGGCGACGTAGGCAGCGGTCGGCAGCAGAAAATCCTGCATGATCGGGCGGAGCAGGACGTTCGGAGAGAAACGTTCGGGCTCGTTATTGGCGATTTCCAGCAGTTCATCCCTGGTGAAGCGCTGCCGCGTCCCTTTGAGGAAAAAGCCGTAATCGTTCGGCTCGATGGAGTAGCGATTGTTCTTGTGAATGAAGAACATGTTGACCGCGCGCGGTTTGATCTGTGCGTGATACCGCTCCTCGAGTTCCGCGCTGCGCTTGATGACTTCCTCTCCCGTTGTCGGGAAGGTCTCAAGTTCCTGGAGAATCACCGGCGCAGCGAGCTGCTTGAGCGCGGTGTCGGAGGGATCGAGAAAGACCAGTCCGCTGTCCGGGTAGAGGTCGTTGAGCAGTCGCGCGAAGGCGGTTGCGAGTCCTTGACCTTCTGTGTACGCACCGCCCAGCATGCGAAAGAGCTCTTCTGAAAAATCGGTCGGTGGAAGGACTTCACGCAGTTCCTTGAGACTGTCCGTGATGCTCGCGTCGAGCTTCAGCAGATGTATTGGCGAAAGGCTGCGCGGTGCGTCCTCTTCCGGTTCCGCGTAGGTAATGCGGGCAAATTCGTTTTCCGCCGTGATTTGTCCGGCATTGTTGATTTCGAGAAAATCGTGATCCTCGGTCTCCAGCCAGAACACCGGGATGAAATTGTATGCGGGGAACTGATCCCTGAGCCAGCGTGCCAGCTGCACCGCGGTGAGCGCTTTGTACAGCGAGTACATCGGACCGCCGAACAAACCGACCTGCTGACCGGTGACGACCGGGAAGGTGTTTTCCTGCCGGAAGAGTTCGAGATTGCTGAATGTCGCCGCCCCGCTGCGAAACTGCTTGTTCTGCCGAACCAGGATGTCGTAGAGTTCCTCTCGCTTGCAGGACCGGTGTTCGAGACCGCCGAGATGTGTTTCGAACGCCAGGAGATCCCTGAAATGTCCCATGAAATAGTTTCGCGCATCGGCGATACCTTCCGCGTAGTCGGTAAAAAGTTTCGGCGTTCCTGGAAGGGCGGAGAAGGGGAGCGTGATCATGCGTGTCCGTGCGTTTCGATGGAAAAACAAAATATACGTGTGTGTCCG
>CAJXSA010000390.1 GCA_913060595.1 uncultured Ignavibacteria bacterium | reverse complement strand
CGATGAGGCGCTCGCCGAGGAAGACCGCATTCGGCCGGGACACAGCATACTCGGCGCACACAAGCGCGCGGAAACATGGAACGGGGAGTTCAGCGGTGCGGGATTGCAGCGGACTGCGGCGGGTGCCGCGAAGTGCGCATGGCTTTACCAGGAGAAGGGGAGCAGTGTCGAAGACGCCCTGACCGAAGATGAAGCGGCCGCGCTTATGGCGTATTACGCCTACGTTTCCCCGGGGAACGAACCACCCCTGCTCAGCTGGGATGCCGTCACATGGCCGGGTGACCCGGATTTCGATGCGGAAATCTTTGAGAAAGAAATGGAAGCGATCGCGGACCTGCGCGGTTCGGCCCCACGAGGTGAGACGATGTTCGCCCGGGCCTGCGCACCCTGCCACGATAACGGCCTCGGTCCCGCGACACGCATCATTCGACGCAAGGCAGGCCAGGTGCCTGCCGTCGTGCGCGCCGGGGAGGACACCATGCCCTTTTTCTCGCGCGACAGGCTGAGCGACCAGGACATCGCAGACATACAGGAATTTCTTTCCCGCTGACAGGCATTCGACGCATGCACAACACAATCGTGATCGGAATCGCAGGGGGCAGCGGGTCGGGGAAGACGACACTGTGTCGTCGCATCATCGAGGATCTTGGCCAGGAACGCGCCATGCTCTTTCAGCATGACGCCTACTATTTCGACCTCGACCGCATGCCGGTGCGTGATCCCGCACGCATCAACTACGACCACCCATCCTCGCTTGAAACTGCGCTCTGCGCCGAACAGCTGCGCACGCTGCGCAGCGGACATGCGGTGGCGCAGCCCGTGTATGATTTCTCCACGCACAGACGCACTGCTGAGACACGTCCCCTCGACCCGAAACCTGTGATTCTCGTCGAGGGCATTCTCGTGCTGGCCGAAGCGGCGCTGCGTGAGCATATGGATTTGAAGGTGTTCGTGGATGCCGAGGCGGACATTCGCATTCTCCGGCGCATGCAGCGTGATATCGATCAGCGGGGACGTTCACTGCACTCGGTGCGCGAGCAGTACTACACCACGGTGCGGCCGAGCTACGAGCAGTTCGTTGCACCCAGCAAGCAGCACGCCGACGTCATCGTTCCACGGGGCGGGGAAAATCAGGCCGCCGTGGATGTCATCGTCGCGTACGTTCGCGCCAGGCTTGCGACTCCGCGGCACTGACCGTATGCGGCGTCATTCCTTTCGCCGGCTGACCGCGCTCATGTAGCCCATGAACCTGTCGCCGCCGTGCTTGTTGTAGACGTCGATCTCGTGCTTGTAGTGTTTGACCAGCCCCTTCATGTGCTTGAGTCCCTCGAACCCACCTTTGGCGATTCCCTTGACGGTACTGTTGAACTGCCGGTAGAAGCCACCGAGCACATCGGATCGATCCTCGATGTTGATGATCTGCAGTCCGTGTCCCTCGAGAAGCTGCTGCAGTCCTTCACGCGTATGCAGCTTGTGATCAGGTGATTCCCACAGTTCGCGCACGTAGGTGGGCACGTCCTCCGCAAGCCAGCATGAGTCGGAAACAAGCAGCCAGCCGTCGTCGGCGAGGACGCGCAGTGCTTCCTTGAGCACGCGTCCGGGCGGGTAGCCCGAGAACACGCCTTCGAGCATGACGATGTTGAAGCGTCCGGGACGGAAGTTGGTCTGTACCGGTGTCATGAACTGCGCGGAGACCTGTTTCTGTACCTTCGCCTCGGTGATGGCCATTTTCGCGTAGAAGACCGTTTCCGCGTCTTCGTCGATGCCCACGATGCGTCCCGCGAATTCTCCCGCGAGCGCGATGGGATGTTCTCCCATGCGGCATCCCATCAGCAGCAGGGCTGCATCGGGATCCTTGCGGAGCTCAACGGGGACCTGGGCGAGCAGCGCGCGGGAAAGCCGGGGTCCGCCAGGTGTGAGATGAAATGGAAAAAGGGAAGGCTGCGTGCGCATGAATGAAGTCCGGGGTCTGCGTGAGGGAGAATGATGCGGCTCGTCCTACTGCTGCACGAGGGCTTCCTTGAGGAAGCGTCCGATCGAGAGCAGCGAACCAAGCAGTCCGAGGACGGCGCCGCCGAACACGAGCATCATGTAGAAGGAAAAACTGACGCCGATGTTCATCAGCAGGTCCTGGGAGAGCGGCTGGATGAAAAAGGTGAAAACGATATCGATCAGCAGGGACGCGATGATGCCGCCCACCAGTCCGTGCGCCACGCCTTCGATGAGGAAGGGCATGCGTATGAACATGGGCGTGGCTCCAACCAGCTTCATGGTGCGAATGATGTGCCGCTTGGCGTAAATCGTCAGGCGGATCGTGTTGGCGACGAGGATGACCGCGCTGAGTGCGAGCACGATGCCGATGAACAGCGTGGCGTAGCTGAACGCCCGGGCGCGTCGGTCGATCAGCTGCAGCAGCTGCTTGCGGTAGTGTACGCTTTCGACGAGCTGCATGCGTTCGACGCGGTCTGCGATCAGCTGCACGCTGTCCGCGTTGTTGTATCCTTCCCGTATGGTGAGGCGGAAGCTCTGCGGCAGCGGATTGTTTTCAAGAATGTCGTCGAAGCTTTCACCGAAGTCCCGGGCGAAAATTTCCGCCGCCTCCTCCTTGCCGATGAAGGAAACCTCGTCCACACCGGGGATATGCGAGAGAATGTCCGTCATCTCTTCCTGCTGCCGATCGTTGATGTCCGATGACAGGAAGATTTCCACGTCCACACGCGAACGGATCTGGTCCACGAAGCCCGCGAAATTCATGGTGATAATGGCGAACACTCCCAGCAGCAGCAGGGAGATGCTCACCGTGAACACCGTGATCAGCGAGGCGGACCGGTTCCTGCGGAAGCCCGCGAAACTTTCTTTCAGCGTGTAGGAAACACTCATAGAGCCACTTGTTATCCGCCACCAAGCTAGGTTTTTCGCATGGATTCTGCAAGGTGACCGATGTCAGATTGCAGATTACGGATTGCAGATTGCAGGTTGCTGAAAAATGATACATGCAGCAATCTTGCATCTGCAATTTGTCATTTGTAATCAGTCATCTGCCATTTGTCATCTGTCGGTCGGATTCGGCATCTTACGGGAAATGACAGCAACGACATAGGTAATCATGGACAGCAACACGTACACATTCAACCACCTTCTTTCAATCATGCATAGGCTCAGGAAGGAATGTCCGTGGGACAGGGAGCAGACCAATGACAGCATCAAGGGGCATACCATCGAGGAAGCCTACGAGGTGGTCGAGGCCATCGATCACGGGAACGACGCGGAGCTGCAGGGAGAACTGGGTGATCTGCTGCTGCACGTGGTTTTCCACAGCGAGATCGCAGCGGAAGGGGGGCGGTTTACCATCGAGGACGTGCTGCGCTCCATCATCGACAAGCTGGTGCGGCGGCACCCGCATATTTTCAGCGACACCACCGTCGAAAATTCCGATGACGTGAAGCGGAACTGGGAACAGATCAAAATGGACGAGGGGCGAGAGTCCGTCATTGACGGCGTGCCGCGCTCGCTGCCCGCCC
>CAJXSA010000389.1 GCA_913060595.1 uncultured Ignavibacteria bacterium | reverse complement strand
CGAAGACGGCAAAGATCGTCTTTCTCGCGATGATTAGCAGACTCCTCGCCAAACCGGTGTCGCTCGCTATCAAGTCCGTATCCTCTGCCGGGAAGTCATTTACAGTAACGCGTACAAGCAAGTTCTTTCCCGATGATGCGATCGTCACCTTGAGCGCAATGAGCGAAAAAGCACTCATTCGTTCTGGGCTGGACCTTCGGCACAAGATACTGCTCGTGTCGGAGGCGGAAGGTGTCAGCGGCGGATTCCTGGCCTACGTCATCCGTTTGCTACTTTCCGAGGACCGAGTGGAGTACGGCACCCTGGTCGAGCAGCAGGGCGACTGGAAGGGTCAGCGGTTCACCGTGGAGGGACCGACATCGTTCATGACCACAACGACGATGCTCAAGCTGCACCCCGAGAACGAGACAAGGCTCCTCAGTATAACCACCGATGAAACACCTGAGCAGACAGCACGCATAATGCGAACAATCGCGCAGGGCAGTGGTTTCGAGGTTGATTACTCCCGGTGGCATACCCTCCATCGCTACATGGAGTTGTTGGACGCAAAGGTCGATATCCCTTATGCCAAGAACATTGCGGATAACATCCCACCAGTCGCCACAAGACTGCGACGTGATATAACGGCCATTCTAAGCCTCGTCAGGAGCCACACGCTTCTGCACGCAGGATCGCGAGAGTGGGACGAGGACGGACGTCTGATCGCCACTCTGGAGGACTCCAAGGCCGTCTACGACCTGACGCATCAACTTTTCGCCGAAGGGGTCGAACAAGCGATTCCGGAGCCCGTACGCAGACTCGTCATAGCCGTGCAGGAGATCAACAACGATGTTCAGCCACCGCTCTACGAGCGCAAGGCGGCAACCTATGACGAGCTGACGGAGGTGCTTGGTCTTCATATCTCGAACGTCTCGAGGAATGCAAGGGCAGCCATAGAGTTAGGCTACGTTGTCGACCTTCGAATGAACGGGGGGCGAGAATGCGAACTCTACGCTACCCCGAAGCTCTCGGATGATCGCGCGCTCCTGCCATCACCGGAAGAAGTGTCCCGAGCGTGGAATGAAGAACAGAACCGTGAGTAACCATCGGTCTTAACGGTACGCGTACAACGGGTGGCTTTCGGGTCACCCGTTTTTGTATCTGTACGCCCTTGCATCTTGCATCCGACAAGATCATCCGATACCTTCCCGGTCATCATCAAGCATCTCTGGAGGATAGGACATGCGGAAAAAACTGATCGCGGCCGGATTGATAATCACGCTCGCCCTTGGGACAGCCTGCAGCACGACAAGCGGGGTACGTCGCACGCGCCATATCGATCCCAACAAGGCTGATAGCACGGTCGTCCTAGTCATCGAGGAGACGTACGAGGAGGAGACCGTCTATCCTTGGCGGATTGCGTTCGGTCTGCTGAGCGTTATCGCGGCGATCGCGTACGCAACGAAATAATCACGGGAATGTCTTATCCGTCCACTGATCAATCTCGGGCGGGAGGGTGGCACGGGAGCGTCAGATTGCGTATCATCCTGTTGACCAAAGTGTTGACGTGCAGGGTCAACAAAATCGTTCGCGTGAAATCTCTGTAACCCTATGCAGCGCAGGCGCTTACGGGGATCAGGCACGTGCGGAACTTGGTCTCGAAAACCGTTGTGCCCTTCGGGGTACCCTGGGTTCGAATCCCAGTCTCTCCGCAGCAAAAAAAAGGTCAGGCAGTGTGCCTGACCTTTTTTTGTTGGTGCAGATGTATGATTGCGGAGGTCGGAGCATGCCGCTGTCCCTCGGCACAGTATATGCGCCATTTCTTCGCGCGGTACTGCGGCTTCTTATCGCAGTACTGTCACAGGAGCCGTGCGCGTCTGCTCGTTCCAGGATGCGTGCACGAGGTAGATGCCCGACGGGAGGTCAGGAAGCTGCACATGCACCCGATGCGTTCCCGCGCCGAGCATGCGGGATGAGCCGCGGTATATTTGCCGGCCGAGCAGTCCGTGGATGCTGATGCGGCACGCGCCGCGCTCCGGAAGTGAGAGCTGGCAGGAGAGCTGATCCCGGGCCGGCTGCGGGTAGATGCCGACGAGTTCGAAGGATGGCGCTGCAACGGTATGCAATGCTTCGACTGCGACGGTGGCATTGTCACCGTTGTACCAGAAACCGAAAAAACCGGCATGCGCGTTGGACTTCGCATTGCCGATGACGGCCTGTCCGATGCTTCCGTGAATGCGATGGCTGTTCCCGGCAGCATTCACGCATCCGGATGCCACGACGGATCGTGGCATCTGCGACTGCGCGTGCAGGTCACTTGCACCGGCGGTGACAATCAGCACGGCGCAGGCGAGAGAGATGAGCCTGTTTGATGTGATGTGCATGGTATCCTCCCGTCAGCGCTGCGTGGTATGCGATTGAGCTGCGCGGTCTCTCCGTGCTTCTTTAATCGATTCCATGATACGCCTGTGCTGCTCGTATTCGAGTCCGGCTTCCTCGGGGGCGCCGTACAATGTGGGATGTATGTATTTCCCGGACTCGTCACCGGTCTTCGGGACTTCGGGAATGAGGGGATTGCTTCGTGCCCAGGCATCCTGACGTCTTCCGGTCACTTCCCAGGAGATTTTCAGTCCGGGCGTGCCGCCCGCGATGCGGAAACGGTTCTCGCGCACTTCTTCGGCAATATATACCTGCGCCCATCCTCCGATGCAGGTCAGCTGGTAGCGTATGTCGGTATTCACCGCTTCGAAATAGGAGGGAAGTGTGACCACGGCCTCCCCGTTATCGTCAAGCACGATGTTGCCCGAGTAGCTGTTCAGCATCTCGGAGCTCTCGATCGCCATGTGATAGAGGTACTTTGCGGAAGGCGCGAGCGGGTGGTCGATGGCGAAGCCTTTCGCACCGCCGGTGATCGTTCCGGTCACCACGAGGTCGCCTTCGATGCGCACGTCGCCGCGAAAGACCCCCGCCCTGGTTGCCATGCCGAGATAGCCATAGTAATTCTGCGGGACATACGCACCGACGACACCGCCGTCGGAGTAACCCAGGAATCCTTCATAGTCGCCCTGCTCACCTCTGGCACCATAGCGGCCACCAAGATATCCAAACGTGTTGCGCGCGGTATTTTTTCCGTAGACACCGTACCCGTTGACATGTGTGCTCTGCGCATAGACGCCGGACTTCTGCGCCGCCTGAGTCTCTGCCCAGATCCCGTTGTTGTCCTTGCTGCGTGCATCAACGCCATAACTCAGGTCCGATGCGGCACGCACAGCGATGCCATCAGAGCATGTGGCTGCGACGGCTGCACCCGTCGTGCTGATCGCGCGGAGTGCGGTGCCGACCTCGTTCCGCGCGAAAACACCGTTGTCGCCGGCGCTGAACGCGATACCGCTCAGACCGGAATTTGGCGTGCCCACCTCACCGTAATTCCCGTTGCTGCTGTGCACCCCGACAATCGCGGCTCCCGTCCCGCTGTTGTTGATTTGCATCGCGGATTTCGGGACGGTCGTGTTTGCCGTGCCTTCGTACGGAAGAGAGAATCCGC
>CAJXSA010000388.1 GCA_913060595.1 uncultured Ignavibacteria bacterium | reverse complement strand
GCCGGCCCCCGCGGCAGTTGCCGTGTGACCACCGGTGCGATCAGGTAGGAAACACCGCCCCCGGGCAGCGTGCGCGTCTCGATCAGCTCGGCATAGTAGGGCTGGGCAGGCCGCATCGTGGGCGCAGCGGTACTGCGCGGCGTGGACGCGCTGTCCACGTCGAGCGGATTGGTGCGCGTGCTGAATACCTCGCTGGCATCCCCGACCTCATCGCCGTCGGTGTCCGGGTTCAGCGGATTCGTGCCGTAGTAGGCGATCTCATCATAATCGAGCAGCACATCGTCGTCGGTGTCTTCGTCCAGCGGATCAGTGCCGTAGGTCACCACCTCGTTGAAATCGAAAATGCCGTCGTCATCGGTATCCGGGCGCAGCGGATCGGTGTTGTGTACCTTGACTTCGGCGTAGTCGTCGAGTCCGTCGTAGTCGGTATCGGGATTGCGGGGGTTCGTCGTGTACAGAATGACTTCCTCGTAATCCGAAAGCATGTCGTCGTCGGTGTCCGGCTTGAGGGGATCGGTGTTGTATACCTGGATTTCATCCGCGTCGCTGAGCTGATCCTCGTCCGTGTCCGGGCGCACGGGATCGGTGCCGTACTTCGTGATTTCGAAATAATCTCCGAGTCCGTCGTCATCGGTGTCCGGACGAAGCGGGCTCGTGGCGTACACGCGCACTTCCTCGTAATCCGTCAGGCCGTCCACGTCCGTGTCGATGTCGTAGGGATTCGTGCCCAGTTCGGCTTCCTCGTCGTTCGCGAGCAGGTCGCCGTCGAAGTCCCCGCTTTCGAACAGGTAGAAACGCATGCCGACCGTGACGGCGGCATGACTGTCACCGAAACCGGACGGAACGGGAAGGTCCTCGCGGGAGCGCCGGTTGTACTCGGTCGCCACGGCCTGTCCGTCATACGCATCGAAGTCCCCGGTGAGCAGAAAGGTGTTGCGCAGCAGTACGGTCACCGAGATGTTGCGGTAGAGAAAGTGCTCATAGCCCACACCGAGAGGAATGGCGAGTGTCGCCGGGAAATCGGCGCTCGGCCGCAGTCGCGCGTCATCGAAATCCTCCGCCCGGTACAGCGTGACACCGATGCCGGCGGAGATAAACACATTGTAAAAACGCCGGGGAAACAGGTTGAGCTGGGCGGACAGATCGAAGGCCGTGTATGAAATGCTGCTTTCGACGACGTCGTCACCGGGTGAGAAAAACTGAAAATCATACAGCGCGCGGTCGATGGCGTCCGGACGCCGCGTCACCGGCAGCATGCCCACGTCGCCGGTCAGGGCAACCGTGAGTTCGGGAAACACGGCGTATCCCATCGCGGCAGTGGCATGCAGGCCGCTGAGCCCCCCGTCAAACTCACCGAAATAGCTCGCCAGCCCCCCGCCCGCGTACAGCGAAAGCAGCCGCCCGGAAAAACGCATCGGCATCGGCTCGTCCTCAAAAAGCTGCGCCTGCGCGGGCGAGGGGAGGAGGAGCGGCATACCGAGTGTCAGAAGCAGCAGTATGTTCCGCAGTGTCGTTGTCATGAATGTGGGAAAAAGCGAGATACGGATGTTCTTACTGCATTATCGAAAAATACCGTCACTTGGACAAATCCGGAGGCATGTTCAAAACGCGAACCCGGTCCGCAATGAGAGGGCGAGGCGCTCGGAGGAGAGCGCCGCCTGCGCGCTGAAGGTGAGGCGACGATCCGCGAATCCTCCCCAGATCCCGGCGCCGAACGATGTGTGCAGTGTGTGCGAGCTTTCCCCGGCGTAGAAAACGCGCCCCGCATCGGCGAATGCCAGCACTCCCCAGGTGCCGGGTAAGACCACGCGTATGTCGCCCACGCGCAGCCGCAGTTCTGCGCTTCCCAGCGCGGAGGCGTCACCCGCGAAGCGTTCGCGGTTGAATCCGCGCAGCAGCTCGGAGCCTCCCAGCGTGGCCGCGTGATAGAAAGGGAAACGGCCCCAGATCTTCTGGGCGCGGGTGCGCAGCGCGAGCGTCAGATCGTCGGTCATCGCGAGATACGCGCGGAGGTCCAGGCTGCCGTCGGCAAACTGCCGACGGTTGTCGAGCAGGACGGGAAAATAGCTGCCGCGCAGTGCGGCGTACAGACCGCGCATGGGAAGCCGGGGATGCTCGCGCGTGTCGTAGGCGAGCACACCGAAAATCTCGGCGTAGCGGAAGCCGCCCGCGCCGTACTGCGGATGCGCGTCGAGATAGCTGCCGGGGTCGTCTTCGATCTCCGCGTAAAGGTAGGCCGCACCCATCTCCGTCGAAAACGCCGCGGTGGCTGCATAGCGCAGCGCGGCCCGCAGCGAGACAAGCTCCTGTCCGACCTGGTAGTAATCCGCGTCGTCGAGATCGCCGTCGCGTTCACTGTCGTTGCCGAAGCCGTAGAAGCGCCCGAAAGACAGTTCGCTGTGGAACAGCGTCAAATGCAGCAGGATGTCGGGGATGATGGACTGGTACTGACCGTCGAATCTCAGCTGCGGCTTGCCCGATCCGCTTGCCCAGGCTGCGCTGCCCGCCGCGCGCCAGGAAAACGGCCGCTGGCGGAACCCGTACCGCGTCAGTTCGGGACCGGCCCCGATGACCAGGCCGTCATCTGAATTGTACGTCAGCCGCGGATAGAGTCGAAGATGGGAGCCGCGGTCCTCGGTCAGCGGCTCGTAGCGGTCGGCCTGCGTCTCCGGGGGTCGCGTGGCGCGGCCGTCGAAGGTCGCCCCCGGACCGAGGACGACCTGCGTCCCCTCGTCATCGTCATAGAAGGCGGTGCAGTATTCCGCACGCGGAATGGGAGTGAAGTCCAGGAACCAGCCGTGCACGAAGGAGCTGTCGACAAGCACGTCCCTGCCGTGGCCGCCCACCGCGCGCACATCGATGCTGTGGTCGCTCTCCCCGGTAACGACGACCGTGTCTGCGCCGCCATGCGCGTAAATCCTGATCTCATCGGTATGTTCCGGCCAGAAACGCCGTTCGTACAGCACACCCGCGTCCTGCGCGCTGACGGTGAGCAGCACGCTTCCGTCCGCCTCGCGCCGCACGGTATAGCGCTCGTCGTCCATGCTCCCGTGCACGTCCACCGTGCCACTGAGAAGGTCCGCGTATGCGGCGGCAAGGCCGCGCAGCCGCGCGCGTCGCTGCGAGATCAGGGCGACGAGCCGCGGTGCGACCGTTTCCTTCCATGTGGGAGGAAGCAGGGACACCGCAGCAGCGATCGCGTCGTCGTCGAGCCGGCGGACAATATCCGTGGTGAGGGAATCCCAGGTCTGCGGGGACAGCGCAGAGAGCAGGCGCCGGTCGAGATGGCGTCCCGTCCAGGTGAGATGCGTGATGCGCGGATAATCGCTGTCGTAGCCCTGCAGGGGACGCAGCGTCCGTTCGACGATGGTGGGAATGACGCCGTCGAAAAGGGAAAACGCCTGGTCGCGGTCATCCGGAAGCGGCAGCCACGTCGTGCGCCGGCCGTCGCTGCGCCGCCGCCAGCGCCACTGCTCCGCATCGCGGTCCCAGTCGCCGAGAAGGATGTCCATCAGTCGCGCGCGCG
>CAJXSA010000387.1 GCA_913060595.1 uncultured Ignavibacteria bacterium | reverse complement strand
TTTTCCGCGCACACGCAGCAGCTCTATGACATCATCGTTGCGATGTATCATGACCAGGGCCTGATTCCACTGAAACTCCAGGCCATGGGACGGGGCGTGAATGTGACGTCCGGCCTGCCCATCGTTCGCACGTCACCCGACCACGGCACCGCGTACAACATTGCCGGACACGGACTGGCCAGCCCGGAAAGCATGAAGGAAGCCGTGTATTTTGCCCGGACCATCGCATTGAATAGATTGCAGTAAGTACCCCCCCCACAAGGAGGCGCGTTTCGATGATCGAATTCCACAACGTCCGACTGACCTTCGGCAATCAGGACATTTTCGATCGCGCCAACCTTACGATTTCCGAGGGAGAGTTCGTGTATGTCATCGGGGAGACCGGGATCGGAAAGAGCTCTTTCCTGCGCCTGCTGTACATGGATACGCTTCCGACCATGGGACGTGTTCGCATCGGAGGGTACGATTCATCCAGTATCACCCGGCATCAGGTACCATTCCTGCGTCGCACCATCGGCATCGTGTTCCAGGATTACCGCCTGCTCGAAGACCGCAACGTGTTCGACAACGTTGCGTTCGCGCTGCATGTGACCGGGGCTCGCCGGCAGGTGATCGCCTCCAAGGTTCATCGTCTGCTCGCGGAGGTTGGTCTCTCCTCGAAGGAATTCTCCATGCCTGACGATCTTTCCGGCGGTGAGAAGCAGCGCGTGGCGATCGCGCGGGCGCTCGTCAACGATCCCGTCATCCTGCTGGCCGACGAGCCCACGGGCAATCTCGATCCGTCCGCGTCCCGCGACATCCTCGCAATTTTCGATCGCGTGAACAAGCGCGGCACGGCCATCATCATGGCAACGCATGACTACAGTCTGCTCGCCCAGCGTCCGGGCCGTGTGATCAAGATTCAGAACAGGAATTTCTACGACGTTGTCTGAATGACAGATTTGATGCAAACGCCGACAATGCGAAGCAGTGTCCACTGAAGCGCCGCCATATCATCTGCAGATCGCCGACACCGATTTCGTGGTGTGCGATGTCGAGACCACGGGACTGAGTCCCGAGCGCAACCGCATGACGGAAATTGCGCTCATCCGCATCCGCGGAGGTCAGATCGTCGACCGCTACGCCTCGCTTGTCAATCCTCGTCAGTTCATCCCGGAGGAAATACAGCGCCTGACCGGCATCACGAATGCGATGGTGTACACCGCGCCCGACGCGGAAGAGATCATGCGCTCGGTCAGGGAGTTCATCGGGGAGGCCGTCTTTGTCGCACACAACGTCCGCTTCGATCGGTCCTTCGTGGATGCGACACTGCGGCGCTGCGGCATGCAGACGCTGCAGGTCCCGAATCTCTGCACGGCGCGCCTGGCTCGCCGGCTGATCCCGAAGAAAAGCAAGAAGAACCTCGGTGCGCTCGCCGCGCATTTCAACATTCGGATCAAGAACCGACACCGGGCCAGCGGGGATGCCGAGGCCACCGCGGTAGTGCTGCAGAATTTTCTGCGCATCCTTGAGGAAGAATTCGACACGCACGAGGTTGCCGATCTGCTCTCATTCCAGAACAGGCAGATTTACCGCATCACCGGGGCGCCGAAGTATTTCACACGACTGCAGGAAAATCTCTCGGAACTGCCGCATACCCCGGGCGTGTATTTCTTCCACGACAAGCGCGGAGACATCCTGTACATCGGCAAGGCACGCGATCTCAAGGAGCGCGTCAGTTCGTACTTTTACCACAACATTGGCCATACGCAGAAAATACATCGCCTCGTGCGCGCCGTGCACGGCATCACATGGAAGGCGATGGAAACCGAGCTGTCCGCGCTGCTGAACGAGTCCCGTTTGATCAAGCAGCATCAGCCCACGTTCAACACGCAGCTCAAGCGCTACCGGAAGTACCCGTTCATTCGCATCGACATGGCGGACGACTGGCCGACCATCGGCTGGTGCTATGACATCAGCGACGACGGGGCGGAGTATTTCGGTCCGTTCCGATCGCGTTTTGCCGTCGAGGATGCGCTCGACAGCATCAACAAGCTTTTCCTGCTGCGGGAGTGCGACGGAGCGCTCAAGCCGGACGCCGGGAACACGCCGTGCCTGTACCATGAGATCAAGCGCTGCAGCGCCCCGTGCGCGAAAATGACCGGCAGGGAAGAGTACATGCGGGAAGTGGATGACATCGTGCTCTTTCTGCAGGGCGAACAGGACAGCGTGCTCGACAGGCTTCGGATGCGCATGGAAGGGCGCGCGAACGAACTGGATTTCGAAGGGGCGGCCGTTCTCCGAGACCGCATCGCGGCCGTCGAACGCATCATTCGTCAGCAGCGCCTGATGGTGCAGTCCGTGCGCCGGCAGAATCTCGTGATCATCACGCTCGCACGAAGGAGCAATGTTGACGTGCATCTTATCAAGTCCGGTATGCTCGCAGCACAGTTCCTCGTCGATCAGAAAGCCGTGCCCGGTGACATGCTGCGGAGCAGGATAGAAGATGTGTTTTTCTCTCGCCAGGAAGAGCTGTTCAAAGGACGGCGGGAGGATATTGACGAAATGCGCATCATTGCGTCCTGGTGCCTGACGCGCCGTGCGGATTCCACCTTCATCGATATCGGCGCAGATGACACGATCGACAGTGCGCTCGCACGCGTGATCAGTGCAATCGCGGAGGCGGGAAAGCAGAGCGCCGCTGCGACAGGGAGCGGCTGATCAGTGCAAGGAATAGAGAAAAAGCCGTTCGCATGGAAGCGAACGGCTTTTTTGCATTCGGGATGGGGATCGGATCAGAAGGGACGTGAGAAGCGGAGCACGAAATTGGGCGATTCCGCGCCGTCGAGCCGCCAGGCCGCACCGATGCGGAAATCGCCGTCTGCGCTGCCGAGCGCCACGCCGACATCCGATTTCCAGTTGTCGAGGATGAAGTCGTCGTTCAGTCCCACATCGAGAGCGCCGCGGGTGACGTCGTCGACCGCACCGAGAACGGGCGTGGCGCCATTGGTCGAACCTGCGTTCGCGAAGAAGATGATGTTGGTGTTGCGAAGCACGTTCTTCGCCCAGCCGCGAGCATTGCCCACGATGCTGCTGCGGATGATGAATTCGGCGCTGAGCAGTGCGACATGGCTTCCCGCGAACTCCTTGAAACGATACCCGGGAAGGGTGCCGGGGCCGCCGAGTTCGAAGGCGCGCTGCTGCGGCAGCAGACCGTCACTCATTCCCGCGCGTGCGCGCAGGTTGAGATTGAGATGCTCGTTCAGGGGCTGATAACGCCGCACGTCGGCGATGATCTGCGTAAATTCGAAGTCGCCTGCGGCGAATCCGCCCGCCATCTCGTACTGCAGCTGCGCATCCCAGCCGTGCGATCGTTCATCGAGGCTCGCGAGCGTTGTCACTCCCGTGGAGAACACCAGGCTGTTGATGTTGCCGTCGTTGATGAAGGGATTGGGACGGAACTCCTTGTCGCCGCCGAAAACCGACCAGTTCGTCACGCGGTTCATGTTGCCGTAGGTGTCATGCACGTATCCGCCGCTGGCGCGGG
>CAJXSA010000386.1 GCA_913060595.1 uncultured Ignavibacteria bacterium | reverse complement strand
CCCATCCGGTGCCCCCTCCGTGCTGCCGTAGGCGACCTTTTTGTTCTCATCGAAGAGAGGGGTGAGTTCGCGTGTTTTGAGATCGGCGATGTAGGGATGCGTGACATTCGCCGAGATGTACCGCACGACCACGAGCTTGTCGTCCGTCGGTGCCCAGGCCACGGGATACCACGAGCCGGCTTCCCCGGTGAGATTCCATGCGGCGTCGGGCGCGTCCGGATTCATGATCCAGACGTCGGTGTCCTTGCCGTTGCGACGGTTGCTGGAAAAAGCGAACACGCCGCTCTTGTTCGACCAGTACGCACCCGAATTTCGGCTTTCGCCGTCGGTGAGAAGCCGGGCCGAACCGGTTTTCGTGTCGAAGTAATAGATCTGATAGAATTCACCTCCGCCCACGTCGCGTGTGAAGCAGAAACCGTGCTTCCCCGGACGCGGGTCGGCCGAGGCACCGTACACGGGCTCCTCGAAGAAGGTCAGCTGCCTGCGTGCCGCACCGGGCGCCGCCACGTGATGAATCTGCGCGGTGTTGCCGAAGCGCGTGGAGATGTACATCCCGCTGCCGTCGGGCAGCCAGTCCGAGAAACCCGCGCTGCGGACGTTCTGGTACTGACTCGTGCGGTCGACGACCTGCTGCGGAATGTCGGGGATGCCGGTGGTTTCAAGATTGTCACCCGGCGCGATCTGGGCGTAGGAGGGGAGAGTGAGAATGAGAAGGAGGGCGGTAACGACACGTATCATGAGTCGCTCCTGATGTATGAGACAGTCGGTTATGTGCTTTACGAGTCCGGGACGGGAATGTTGCCCTGCCGCGGACTAGGACCGTTTCTCTTTTTCTGCGTCACCTTCCGCAGCGACCGGCGGTTTCATCTGCCGGGGCGTGGATTTTTCCGACGCGGGCGTGTCCTTGAGCCGGGCGGGACTCTCCGCGCCGGCGATGGCGTTGCGGGGCGGGGCGCCCACACGGCGCGGCGTGTGCTGCCAGAGGCTGTCCGTGCGCCGCATGACCTCGGTGAACGGATCCATCTGCTCCTCTGTCAGCCGCTTGAGCGAGGGATTCTTCACTTTGCGCGGCTGCGTGAACTTGCCGTTGACCAGGTATTCGAAATGCAGGTGCGGTCCGGTCGAATATCCCGTGCTGCCCACCGCCCCGATGGTCTGATGCTGCCGCACGGACTGTCCTCTCTTCACGAAAATCTTCGACAGGTGTCCGTAGCGCGTTTTCACCGCACCCGAATGCTTGATTTCGATTGTTTTGCCGTAGCCGCCCTTCCATCCGGTGAACGCAACGGTGCCAGAGCCCACGGCCCACACCGGGGTGCCGGTGGGGGCGGCGTAGTCGATGCCGGTGTGCATTTTCCGTTTGCCGGAGATCGGGTGCGTGCGCATGCCGTAGCCCGAGGTGACGCGCAGAATGCTCAGGGGCGAGCGCATGAATGCCTTCTGCAGGTTTTCGCCGTCGGGCGCGAAATAGCCGGGGCCGTCTTTCTCCCCCGCGTCATAGCGGTAGCCGGTGACGCGGCCGGTGAGCGCGCCGTCGTATTCCGCGGCGAGTATGGGACCGTAGCCGACGATTTCGTCTCCCAGCAGGCGTCGCTCGACCAGGATGCGGAAGCGGTCGCCCACGCGGGGATCGAAAATGAAGTCGATGTCATAGCCGAGCACGTCAACGTAATCCGCCACCAGCTGCGGCGTTTCGCCCATGGACAGAATCGTCTGGTAGACGGAGGTGCGCACGTCGCCCTCTATCGAGAGCAGTTCCGTGTCCACGGGTGTTTCCCAGATGCTGGCCTGCAGCAGGTCGCTGCTGTCGCGGTTCACCCAGTACGAGTGCAGGCGGTCGCTGTCATAGCGGAACGCGTACAGCGTCCCGGCGGAGTCGACCTGCGCGGCGAACTGCTGTCCGGGCCGGCACGTTCTGAAATTGAAGTCGACGCTGGCGAGATATTTCTGTATGGTATCGGCCACGGGACGCGAGATGCCCGCGTCAAGCATGGCGGTGATAAAGGGCATGTTGGGCCTGATTTCCCCGCGGTATTCCTGCAGTCCCAGGTCCCCGGGTTCGGCCGCTAGTGCCGGCGCGATTACGGCCGGTGCGGATGCTGCAGCGCGCGGCGCGGGTTCGGCGTCGCCGCCGAACAGCATCCACAGTCCCGTTGCCACGGCGACGAGCACGCCGGCAAGCAGTCCGATGGATGTCGAAACGCGACTGCGTTCTATGATGGATGCAAAATCTCTTTTCATTCCTAAAAAATACAGCTATAGAGAAATGTGTGTCAAATCGGCAAGAGTGTTACTTTGACGGGGAAGTGCCCGCAACGTTCCCGGAAGATACCCGATGTCCACGCCCATCACCAGCGCCGAAGAACTGCTCGACACCATCTGCAACCGCTGCACGGCGGCCGGACTGCTGGTCGGACCGACGGCGCACAGGGACTGGAACGTCGAGGCGGAGATCAGCGACGGGGTGAACAAGGCGAAGGTGCTGGTCTGGTTCAATGCAAAGGGAACGCTCACTCCGAAGGTGCAGGGCAAGAAAAATCCCTTCACCGAGCTGGTGAAGCTGCAGCTGCACGGCGACGAGCCCCTGCGCAGCGCGTTTCTGCCCGCGTCCGTCACACATTGGATCGGGGTGGACGAGTCCGGCAAGGGCGACTATTTCGGTCCTCTCACCGCCGTAGGTGTGCTGCTCACGCCCGACAGCCTCATGCGCCTGCGACCGCTGCTGCTGCGCGACAGCAAGGAGGTGAACGCGGCCGGCATACGCACGGCGGCGAAGGAAATACGCACGATCTGTGCGAGACATTTCGCCGTGGTCACTGTCATGCCCGAGCGCTACAACCAGTTCATGGAGGAGAGCAGTTTCGGGAAGAACTCCCAGCGCATCCTCGCGTGGATGCATGCCCGCGTCATCGAAAACATTCTCGAGGAGCACGCGGGGGTGGAGCACGCCATCTGCGATAAATTCGCCAACGAGTCGGTCATCAACAGGGCGCTGATGAAGAAGGGACGCGGCATTACCGTGCATCAGCATGTGCGCGCCGAGGCCGATCCCGCCGTGGCGGCGGCGTCCATCCTCGCCCGCGACGAGTTCGTCCGCCGCATGGCGCAACTCGAGGGAACGGCCGGCTGCCGCCTGCCGCTCGGTGCATCCGACGAAGCGGGCATTCTGGCGGCGGCACGCGAAATTGTGAAGAAAGATGGGCGCGAGGGGCTGCGCGGATACGCGAAGCTGCATTTTAAGACCACCGAGAAAATGCGCGGGGCGCTCGGCAACGCAGCAGGGTAGGCTCCGCATTGCATGCAGCGGATGGGCAGCAAAAGGAAAACGGAGCTTCTTTCGAAGCTCCGTTGTGCTTTCCTGGTGTCGGAACGGCGGGATTTGAACCCGCGACCCCTACCACCCCAAGGTAGTGCGCTACCGGGCTGCGCCACGTTCCGGACCGTCGCATCGTGCGGATGCGAGACTTCAAATATACAATAAATCGGGAAAAAAAACCTAATGCGTCGGTCAGCCGCGGATGCGTTC
>CAJXSA010000385.1 GCA_913060595.1 uncultured Ignavibacteria bacterium | reverse complement strand
CCTCTTTGCCAAAGACAATAAGGTTGTTGCACGCATGACGGCAAGAGCTGTTCACGGAGGCGAATTCATCGGTATACCACCCACCGGACAGCAACTTGAATGGTCTGCGATCGCCATCTTCGAATTGTCTGGAGGTAAGATCGTTGCAAGATGGGAAGAGGTGAATCTGCTGGATCTTTATCAGCAGATTGGCATGGAATGTACCACGCATACAGAGGACAGCGAATAGATATTCAGGGAGGCATGAGGACAATGGTTTGTATCTCCCACCGTACATTCACAGCAGATCATCCTGCAGCCGAAATCGGCCCGTTTGGGCCTTTTTTCAGCCTCTCGAGGTTAGATTCCCGCATGCGAATGTGCTCGGAAAGTTCGTACAGGCGCAGTACATCCTCCCTGAACCGGTTCGAACTGCCGCCCACTGCGTCCACACCCCTCAAACCCGCCATCCGGCGGGTTTTTTTCTGCAGAATTTTGCACTTTTTTCTCGGAATCGTGAATCTTGTTGCGATTCGCTGCATCCTAAGTATTAAGACAGACTGCTCCGGAAACCGGGAGCGTGCTCCCGCCAGACCTGTCATCCACGAATAAAAAAAGAAAGTCGCACCTGTATGAAACGTATCGCAGGGATTCTCACGATCGTCGCACTCACGGTCCTGGTTGCATACACGATGTTTGCACCCAGAAGCGCGCCTCCGTCGCATATGACCGAATTGCGTGCCCGGATGAAACAGAAACCACCCCCGACCGTCGATCATGCCCTTTTTCCGCAGCTTCAGGGTCCCTTTGAGCGGCCCCAGGACGTTGCCGGGACATGCATCAGCTGCCACAACCATCGCCACACCGAAGTGATGCAGAGCAATCACTGGAACTGGGAACGCGAGGAATACATCGTCGGCCGCGGCGTGGTGTATATCGGCAAGAAGAACGCCATGAACAATTTCTGCATCGGGGCCATGGGCAACGAACAGAGCTGCGCGAAATGCCACATCGGCTTCGGCATGGACGACGAGGGCTTCAGCTATACTGACGCCACGAACATCGACTGCCTGATCTGCCACGATCAGACAGACACCTACGCCAAGGCCTCGGAGGCCGGCGGCGCTCCCGAACCCTCACTGGATCTCGGCATCATCGCCCGCAGTGTGGGCCGCCCGGACAGGGACAACTGCGGCGTCTGCCACTTCTACGGCGGGGGCGGCAACAATGTCAAACATGGAGACCTCGATGAGGCCATGTTCGCCACCACGCGCGACGTGGACGTGCATATGGGCGCCGACGGGATGGACATGACATGTATCGACTGCCATGTCACGGAAAACCACAACATCGCGGGAAAACTCTACTCCCTTTCATCGATGAACCGCAACCGCGCCACCTGCGAGCCCTGCCATACCGAGCTGCCGCATGAAGACGAGATCCTGAACGAGCACACGCTCAAGGTCGCCTGCCAGACCTGCCACATCCCGGTATACGCGAAAGTGAATGCCACCAAGACGCACTGGAACTGGTCCACGGCCGGCAAGCTCGAGGACGGACAGCCCTATCACGTCGAGGACGAAAACGGCAATCACACCTATCTCTCCATCAAGGGCAGCTTCACATGGGGAACGAACCTTGAACCGGAATATCAGTGGTTCAACGGCACCGCCTCGCACTACCTGCTCGGAGACACCGTTCCCGCAGGCAGCGATCTCATTGTGCTCAATGAACTGCATGGCTCCTACGCCGACGAGGATTCGAAAATTATTCCCGTCAAAGTGCATCGCGCCGTGCAACCCTTCGATCCCGGAACGCGCATGCTTATCATGCCGCGACTCTACGCGGAGGCCGTCGGCGACAGCGCGTTCTGGAAGGACTTCGACTGGGTCAAGGCCGCCGAGGCCGGCATGGGGCACGCCGGACTTCCGTTCAGCGGGGATTACGAATTCATCAAAACCGAGATGAACTGGCCGGTCAACCATATGGTTGCGACAAAGGAAAACACGGTCCAGTGCACCGAATGTCATACGCGGGAGGACGGACGACTGGCGAAACTCACCGATTTCTACCTGCCCGGTCGTGATTACTCCCCACTCGTCGAAAACGGCGGCGTGGCCCTCCTCCTCCTGTCCTTTCTCGGTGTTCTCATTCATGCCGGTGTCCGCATCGGGGCGTCGCGCCGCAGAAAGAACGGAGGTGCCCGATGATTACGAAAACCGTGTACATTTACCGCGCGTTCGAGCGCTTCTGGCACTGGACGCAGGCACTGCTGATCATGTTTCTCGCCCTGACGGGTTTTGAAATTCACGGCAGCATAGAATTTTTCGGATTCGAAGCCGCGGTGACATATCACAATGTCGCTGCCTATGCGCTGATCATCCTGATCGTCTTCGCGATTTTCTGGCACCTGACCACCGGCGAATGGCGGCAGTACATCCCTTCGCTCACCCATGTGCGGACCTATATGAACTACTACGTGTTCGGCATTTTCCGTGACGAACCGCATCCGACACGCAAAAGTGTCCTGAGTAAACTCAATCCGCTGCAGAAACTTACCTACTTCGGACTGAAAGTCCTGATCATTCCCGGCATGCTCATCTCCGGACTGTTCTACATCTTCTATCGCTATCCGCAGAAGCACGGGATCGAAGCGCTCAACATCGAATCCCTCGAGATCATCGCCATTATTCACACTGCCGGCGCATTCCTTCTGCTGGCCTTCCTGATCGTTCACCTCTACCTGATGACCACCGGGGAAACGGTATTCAGTAATCTCCGTGCCATGCTCACCGGCTATGAGCAGCTGCACGAAGAAGAGGAAGACCAGGGAATCAACATCCAGGTCATCTCCGAAGCAGACGAGGAGGAGAAAGCATGAATCCCAAACCCTATATGAATCCCTACATCGCGGGCACGCTGCTCGGTCTGCTGCTCACCGCAACCATTTTCATTACCGGCCGAGGCCTCGGCGCGAGCGGCGCGGTGAAAAGCGCGACGGTGGCCACCGTGGAAACCGTCGCACCGGCGCACACCGCGAACACAAAGTACTACACGGAGTACCAGGCCTCGCATCCCGATGGTCCGCTGAAAAACTGGCTGGTCTTCGAAGTGATCGGCGTGGTGATCGGAGCGTTTCTCTCCGGTCTGCTGTCCGGACGACTCGCACTGAAACTGGAAGGCGGTCCGAACGCCACCAGCAGAATGCGCGTGTCCGGCGCACTGCTCGGCGGACTGCTCTTCGGCTTCGGCGCCCAGCTCGGCCGCGGCTGCACGAGCGGCGCGGCGCTGAGCGGCATGGGCGTGCTTTCCACAGGCGGCATACTGACGATGCTCGCCATTTTCGGCGGGGCCTATGCCTTCGCGTATTTCTTCCGCAAACTCTGGTTGTAAGGAGGCAGATTATGGGACCCCTCGTACCCGACATCATCGGACCGAACCTGAACTTCATTGTCGCCATCGCCATCGGCGTGGCCTTCGGCTGGATACTGGAACAGGCGGGCTTCTCCACTTCGAAGAAACTGGTCGGCCTGTTCTATGGCTACGATTTCACCGT
>CAJXSA010000384.1 GCA_913060595.1 uncultured Ignavibacteria bacterium | reverse complement strand
GGACGTATACCTGATCGAGGAAGGCGTCGTGCTGTACCGCGGGGAGTCGGCTGCGGAAACGCGGCGTAGCGGCAGGCTGCCCGAAGACGATTTTCGCCTGTGCGTTCAGCTCGTCGCGTACGATGTCCCGCACGAAGTGCAGTCGCCGCTGGCCTGCACCTCTTTCAGCATTCGCTTGCTGCAGGCACCGGCGCTGATCGCACCGGCGAACACCGCGAAGGTGACCGCCGATCCGGCGTTCCAGTGGACGACGGTTCCGATGGGACGCGGAAAATTTGCGCGCTATCACCTCACGCTCATTGAACTGGATCCCGGGCAGGACAATATCACCAACGCGATGCGCACCAACCTGCCGCTCATCGAGCGAGACGGACTCACCGTCCCGGTGTACCAGTACCGGGCGTCGGATCCACCGCTGGAGAAAGGGCATCGCTATGCCTGGCAGGTGGAAGCCTATGACACCGAGCAGCGCTACATGTTCCGCGACAACGGGAAGAGTGAAATCTGGTCTTTTACCTACAATCCTCCCGTGCCGCCCGGCTTCAGGCAGCAGCTCAGTGAAAAGCAGCCCTCGAGAAGCACGGTGTCCCCGAATATCAACGTGACGCCGAACCTGGTATTCGGGAAAATGACACGCTTCCGCGGAACGCTGAAGGCGACGTGGTACAAGTCCCGTGTGCCGGCGCCGCGCAGCGTCGAGATCGCGAAAAAGGGAAAGCAGGTGAAGCCGGGATCGTCCCAGACACCGCCCTCACCACCGCCGACACAGGGAGTGCAGACGCAGCAGAGCGGAGGCACGCAGCAGGGCACGATCGTCACAGGGCTCCTGCAGATGAAAGAGGACAAGACCATGGGCGGCATACATCTCAAACTGTACCGCCGCCATCGCACCGTGCCGAAGTCCGCCTATTACCCCTATCAGAGCGGCGGAACGCAGTACGAGGCCGAAAAACTCGTCGCCACGACCACCACCAATCCCGACGGCAGCTTTGAATTCACCTTTTTCGGTGACGACAGCACCGGGCGCATTCTCGAGAATGCAGAAATACTCTGTGGATCGAAGGAATTCCTCGCAACCGTGCATGGAGACCTGTACCGCTACTACCAGATCGAGGTCAGCGACGTGCACCTGTGCAGTCCGTCGGACGAGTTCAAGGTGCAGCCGGGAGAGACCTTCGATGCAGGGACGCTGTATTCGCTGGTCCGTTCGTATGTGGCGAACATCGAAGTGCGGCATGTGTGGGGGGAGGACAATTACGTGCTTTCCGGCATGAACGTATCGGTGATACGCGGATCACGTCCATTCGACGTGCCACCCAACGAGGGGCCGCTCGATCCGCATGAGCCCACCGTGTTCAAGAAAATGGGCCTCGGGAACTCGGAAATCATCGGGAAGGAAGAGACAGACATGCAGGGAGCATGCAGCATGTCCTTCCTCGCGAAAAACGCGGGTGCGGGTGACACCTACCAGGTGATGGTGACTGCGTCCGAGGAATCGGAACGCTACTATCACACGGCGCTCAAGAACTTCGACTTCAGTTTCCTCATGGACGAAGTGGACGAAGCCGGCGTCAACCTGAAATACGATTTTGCGACGTTCAACGAGGACTACGAGCCTGCGCACATGCGTGCGACGGTGCGCGTCGACGTCATCCCGAAAAAACCGCGCATCAGCGGAACGCTGCATCGCTATGACAATCCCGGGGTGCCCCTGCCGAATACCAACGTGCTTCTCTACAGGAAGCAGGTCATCCCGATACTGGTGGCTTCGTGCACGACGAACGACAGCGGCGGTTTCGTGTTCGACAATCTGATTCCCACGCAGAACAATACGTATTACTACATCGTCGTCGACAAGCCCGGCTACAAGTATCACCGCGAACCGCCTGTCGGACAGATCAAGGTGCCGATGGGCGTCAAGAAGTTTTTCCCCATACTGCTCGAGCCGAAGCTGATGGTGAAGGGGCGGCTGATCGACGAGTTCGGGCGGCCGGTGTCCGGGAAGATCCGAATCGGGAGCGGGGCCCTGGTGCACACGGAGAAAAAGTATTTCGCGGTGCCGCAGCAGCTGCAGTTCGTCGGACCGCCGCATAACCCGGTGATTCAGCAATCGAGATCGGCGCAGCGCGCGGGGATGCGGCAGCTGCAGAAAAAGAGCAAGCCGAAAATGATACAGGTGAGCTACAAGGAGGAGTTCACCTCTCATGCGGTACCGGGTTTGCGCTTCATGCACATCGTTCCGGACAACATCGAGGATTTTCTCGAGGACGAACTGCTCCTGCTGCTTCCGAATTCGGCGGAGGATATCGGTGACTTTGTCGTGTACAGGCGCGCGCACCGCCTTGCCGTGCGCGCGGTGACCGAGAAAATATCATCCGGGGGCGGCGCGTCGGACAAGAAGGGAGGCAAGGCGTCGTACAGTGCGACGATGAATCAAAACCAGTTTTCCCTCACTCCGCCGCAGTATGAGGCCGTGCCCGGCGCGCGCGTGACGGTGAACGGGATGGAACCCGACTCGGTGGATGCGGCCGGCGTCGCGTATTTCGTGTGGATGAGCAGTGCGCTGAATGCGACCGTCGTGGTGCACGGTCCCGAGGGATCGGATTTTGTCAGCAAGGAACTGGAGATTCCCGTCCCGGACGATACGCCGGACTGGATGGAGCTTGATGTACCGCTCAAACTCGGCGGCAATCTCACCGGAGTCGTGATGGTGGGCAGCGTCCCGATTCCCGACGCGCGTGTCATGCTGTACGACAATCCCGCGGAGACCGAACCCCTGCAGACGCGCACTGATGCGAACGGGCAGTACACGCTGCATGCCGTTCCCGCCGGCACACATCTCTTCCTTGCGGCGAAATCACAGAGTCCGTACATCGGCGACACGGTGCAGGCATACATCCCGCGCGGGGGATCGGCCACGCGGAATTTCGAATTGAAAGCCTACAACGATATGGATATCACCCGGCTGCTCGGCTTCCCGATAGAGGTGACGGCGCTGGATTCGACGGGAGGCAAGGTGCAGCTTTCCGGGCAGTTCGTCGATCTGCCGTCCAACGATCATTTTCGTCTTGCGGACGAAAATGCCACGCTTGCATTCATGGACGTGGTGATCGTGCCATCGAGTGAGACGAATGCCGAGGGACTGCCGCTGGCCGAGCCGGAGACGCTGCCGCTGTACACGGAGGCTGATGAACTGGGACTGACTGCCTTCGAACACTTCGGCGCGTCGCAGTTCGATCTCGACCAGGGCATTTTCCTCGATGCCGCCGACGGACGCGGACGCATCCACGGTCGGGTGAGCGTCGATCCGGCCTACTTCCAGTTCGGCAGCGGGTCACTGAGCTTCGGCAGCATACAGATCGGTCTCGCGAGGGATCTCGTGGCGCCCGACCGCATGATCATACCCGCGCTGACCTCGGACGCGACGATCGGTCATGACGATCCGCGGGGATACTACGCAGGCATGGAGGATGGCAGCGCACTGGAATTCAGTTTCTATGCATTCGACGCGGACGTCGATTCCAGCGGCTGCTTTTTC
>CAJXSA010000383.1 GCA_913060595.1 uncultured Ignavibacteria bacterium | reverse complement strand
TGAGAGCCCCGGCGAACACGCGCGTGGACGGAGACGCAAACAGCGGTCGTTGTTGATTCATGGAATACCTCATGGTGAAATGGAACGGGAATTATGTATGGTCACATTGATTGAGAACGCCATCATCGACTGCCGGCAGCACTTGCACAGCCTGGTGATTCACAGGGAACTGGCACGCCCTGACCATTTTTCACATGGAAGATTGCGCACAGCATCACGAAAGAACTGCCAAGAGCAGAAATATTCGGCATTTACAGTGGGATCGCTGCCTCCTGAGCAACAGAACTATGTGGCGTGGACTATAGGTCGGAGCGAATATACGCGTGAACAATTTTCCCGCGCAATGGCTAAATATTCACGGTGTGAACAAAAGCAACGCCACGCGTCGACGAAGGAATGACGAGGTGTGAATATATGGGACAGAGAGGGGCGGAAAATCTCCCGTAAAGGAAAAAAAAGAGGAAGCATCGGGAGATGCTTCCTCACACACTCAGATATTCTGCAGAATCCGGAATTATCTCCGGCGTGAATCAGATAATTCGGAAATGCCGGAGTTATCTCTTGGGGGAGATGGTGACGGTGACACGGAGGTCCTTGTTCATCACCACGTCCTTTGCATCGCCGAAATCGTCCATGTCGACATGAATGCGGTTGACCTCATCGAGCATGCGTTCGATATAGAACTGCTCCCCTGCGTGAAAAACCGCCGTGCCGGTGTCTTCCGTCAGCATGGGAGCGTCTTCGGCGCGCATTCGTTCTTCTATGGCCGAACGGTCGAGCGAATATGTCACGTCGATGAAGTCTTCTGCGCCGTCACGCGGCGTCTGCGATTCAATGTTCGCCTTGAGCTTCCCGGCAGTCAGATCATACATGCTGTGGAAAAGCACCTGTTCGAGCTGCCTGGTCAGTATGGCGGTCGCGATGCTTTCGTCCAGCTGCTCGCTCGAGGACAGCACCTGCACCCCCGAAATGCTGCCGTCATCGGAGGCGATGAAGCGGAATTTCCACTGCTCCTTCTCCTCCCGGACGTCATCACCGTGACGTGAGGTGAACACGGTCATGGTGACGGGGATCGCACCGCCGTCTTCCGTCCCCGTCTCGATGAGCATGCGCTGCGTGTTCGTGACTGGTATCACCTCCTGAAACCCGTCGAAGCCGCCGAGCGTCTGCGAGATCCGCACGGTATACGTCCGTTCCGGGAGAAAACGGGATTGCACGGTCTGCCCCGCCACGTCAGTCGCGAGCGAAAAAAGAAGCGCGAATACGGGAACATAAATCAATGCACGTTTCATGGGTCGCATCCCCTGTTAAAATTACAAACATCAATCCTGCACAGGATACTGAAAGCGCGGGACAGAAAAAAGGCGATCTGTCCGCTCCGCTCTGGAACAACACGAACGGGGCGCGTTGGTTACACTCAGGGCTGCATGTGTTCGAGACTGCGCGCGAAATCGTCCATGGACAGGTTGCGGCTGAAACGCCGCATCTCCCGGCCATCCATGAAGAGAATGACGGTCGGCACCGCGAAAACGACGTGCTGTCCCGACACGGCCGGATACAGCGAGGAGTCCACATACAGGAAATCCACGCCATCAGTCACGGCGACCAGTTCCTCGATTTTCGGCCGAAGCACTTTGCATACCGAGCAGGTCGGCGTGGAAAAGTACACCACCAGACGCGCCGACGTCTCAATGCGCTCCAACACCCTGTCTTCGCTGCTCTCGCCCATGTCCGCTCCTTGCTGACCGCAACTGTTTTCCCCGTCAACTTACAATGCAAAACCGGGATTTCCATGCGCTCCGGGATCTCTTGTGATTCACGCGCAGCATATCAATATTACTTTAACCTCTATACATAAGGAAAGGCGATCATCATGGCGGATATGGTTACGGTACGCAGGGAAAACAGCGTCGCGACGCTTGCCATCGCGCGGCCGGACAAACGCAACGCGCTGAACGCGGATGTGGTGGCGGCGCTGCAGGAGGAATTCGACAGGCTGGATGCGGATTCTTCTGTGCGAGTCATCATACTGACCGGGGAGGGGCCGGTGTTCTGCGCGGGAGCGGACCTGGCCTATCTGCAGCGCATCAATGCCAACAATGTGCTGGAGAACGCGGAGGACTCGGAGACGCTTATGCGCCTGATGTTCAGCATCCGGGCCAGCCGCACGCCCACCATCGCACGCATCAATGGCCATGCCATCGCGGGCGGCTTCGGACTCGCGCTTACCTGCGACATCCTGGTGGCCGCCTCCCCTGCGCGCTTCGGCTTCACGGAAGTGCGCATCGGCTTCGTCCCTGCCATCGTCATGAAACTGGCCATCGAGCGCGCCGGCATGGGGCGCGCGCGGGAGCTTCTGCTGCGCGGACACCTGATCGACGCCGACACGGCACTCTCATACGGACTGCTGAATCACGTCGTCTCCGAGGACGCACTCGACGAGACTGTCGACGGCATTGCTTCTGAATTCGCCACCCTCGTTTCCCCGCAGGCCGCGGCCATGACCAAGCAACTCATGCGTGACGTCGCCCCGCGCGATCTCGAAGACGCCATGCATTTCGCGTCCCGCCAGAACGCCATCAGCCGGGAGACCGACGACTTCCGCGAGGGCATCGCCAGTTTCCTCGAGAAGCGAAAGCCGTCCTGGTAGTGCGCGGCTTCGCCGCGCGTCGTTGTTCGCCTTCGTCCCGCGCTGCGGGACTTCTGCGAACGTATTTGATCCCGCCTGCGGCGGGATCGTATTTGGTCCCGCTGTTGGCGGGACCGTATTTGCCCTCGCCTTCGGCGAGGCCGTATTCGCCAAAAGAGAACGTCCGCCGAAGGCGGACGAATACACCCGCCGAAGGCTGGTAAATACGCGCCGAAGGCGCAAATACGCGCTCGCCGTGGCGAGCGCAATTACGCGGCGCGCAGCGACGCAACTAAATCATTCCCGCCTGCTTGCGGAGATACCACTCGACAGCGAAGAAGAGCACGGCGAGGGCGAGCAGCCAGACGATGTTCCACAGCTGAATGTCTTCCTTGATCAGGCGCTGCGTCGCGGCGAAGTCCGCACCGTTCTGCACGGCGGCGGGCAGACCCGCGGCGTCGGTGATGAGACGGTAGCTTCCCCCGGTTTCCGCGGCGATCTGGCGCAGGAGGATGTTGTTCATGCGGGTGTTCTGAAACTCGATGTTGAGTTCTCCCACACTGAAACGGCCCTCGTCGCTGCCGATCTCCTTGCCGTCGACCGTCGCCGTCCCGCGGTACGTGTAATCCCCTTCGTCGGTCAGATCCAGCACGCCGCTGTACCGGCCGCTGCCCTGCGGGTTCAGGATGAGCTCGCGCTCCTCATCACCTTTGCGCACCGTGACGCTCACGGCGGCGTTGTCGACGGGCTCGTAGCTCTCGTTGTACACCTGGCCCTGCAGTTCTATCTCCTCCCCGCTGTCGAAAAACTCCTTGACCGGACGAATGCGCACACGCTTGTCGTCCTCACGCGTGGTGAGCCAGCGTATGGCGTTGGAGACGAGCACGCCGGGGACATTTCCGTCGAGCACGTCGTAG
>CAJXSA010000382.1 GCA_913060595.1 uncultured Ignavibacteria bacterium | reverse complement strand
CCACCATGTTCTTGTAATTCCGGCCGTAAATCTCCCTGAGATACTTCTTGACTTTCGCGCGTGTGGAAATGACGATGTTGGCCATGTGTGCTCCTTGCCTATACGTTCACCGGAATTATTTCTTTTCTGCCGCGGCCTTGAGCAGCGCCAGTTCTTCTTCGACGGAATCGCCCGCTTCGAGCTGGGCGAATTCGTCCTCGAGCGAGGTCGTGTCGCCGGCGAGTTCTGCCATGGCTTCGGCCTCGGATTCCGCTTTCAGTACTTTCTGTTCATACTTGTCGAAGTTGGCGAACGCACCGTCGCCGACGCCTGCGATGCTCGAGGAGATCTGCTTCTTGGCCTTCGCCGCCTGGTGGCGTGCGATCAGCGTTCCCTGGCGCACACGCGCCTCGTCGAGCTTTGCCTTGAGCTGTTCGAGCTGACTGCGCATGGTGGCGGACGTCGTTTTCGCCTCCGCGAGGGGAGACTCGAGATCCGTCGCCGCTTTCTCGAACATGTTCTTCTTTTCCAGCGCCTGGCGGGCGAGATCGTCGCGGCCGGCGTTCACGGCCTTCACCGCGCGCCGCTGCCACTGACCAGTCAGTTTTTTCTTCTCGGCGTGCTGCCGCTCAAGCTGCTTCTCATTCGCGATTGCCGCACCGACGGCGGTGGTGGCCTTGTTCACGGCCTCCTCCATTTCAATGACCATCTGCTTGATCATTTTCTCGGGATCTTCCGCCTTGTCGAGAATATCGTTGATATTCGCTTTAAAGATGTCGGTTATGCGGGAAAAAATACCTGCCATACGGGACCTCCGGTATGATTCATCTGATGTGCCTGAATGACGGCAATATATGACATTCCCCGGATTTTCACACGGGGAAGACATGCGCAGTCGGCACTCCTTCCCGGACCGCAATCTGCAGAGTGGCCCGGAAGCGGAAACAACCTTGCCCCGATCGTTGTTTATATTCCAGTACTCCGAAAACAAGGATAATGCTGATATGAATAGACTCACTTTTTTCGCTGTCGCCTTCGTGTTCATCGCATCGCCGCTCGCCGCACAGCAGGCGTCATCTGAACTGCCTCCGGTTGTCATCTCAACGGATGCGGACATCACCAGGGGGGATCTCGAGCGCCACGTGCGCTGGCTGGCGTCCGACGAACTCGAGGGCAGAGGGACGGGAACGCCGTCAATCGATCTCGCGGCGGAGTACATTGCGCGTGAGTTTCAGCGGTACGGACTCGAGCCGGCGGGAGAGGACGGGACATACTTTCAGACGTTCCCTGTGATCGTCGGTGCCGCGAGCACCGGCAACACGCTGGCGCTGCGCGAGGCGGACGGAAGCGAGACGCCGATCGACACGATGCAGTTCATGCCCTATGCATTTTCCGCTTCGAAGCAGTTCAGCGGTCCGCCGGTATATGCGGGCTACGGCATCGTCACTCCCGACGAATCGATGAACGACTACGCAGCGCTCGACGTCACCGGGCGTGTGGTGCTGGTTCGTGCGGGCTATCCCGATGATGCGAATCCGCACGGAAGCGTGCCCATGCTGGCATCCGCACGCAGCAAGGAGCTGTTCGCGCGTGAGCGCGGTGCGGCGGCCCTGCTCATCATACACGACAACGCCGCAAAACTGCGAGACCTCGATTTCGACGGTTCCGCCACGTTCTCCCGCCTGCCCGTCGCGCGTGTCAGTCCCGCCGCCGCCGCGCGCATTCTTTCCGCCGCCGGCATTGCCGAAGGACTCGACGGGCTTTCCGTCAAGGGTCCGCACCCGCAGACCGACGCGTCATGCAGCGTCACGGGCAGTTTTTCCGTGCAGCTCGTGCGCAAGAATACGCGCAACGTCCTGGCACTGCGGCCCGGCACCGATCCTGAGAAACGCGAGGAGGTGTTTGTCATCGGCGCGCATTACGATCACCTCGGCTGGGGACAGGACGGCAGCCTCTATCACGGCACGGTGCCGCAGATACATAACGGCGCGGACGACAACGCGTCGGGGACGGCCGGTGTGCTCGAACTCGCGGAGCATTACGCGACGCATCCGACGGGACGCAGCCTGCTGTTCATGACGTTCAGCGGGGAAGAGATGGGGCTGCTCGGCTCCGCACATTTCGCAGAAGAACCGACGCTCGAGCTCTCGCGTGTGAAAGCGATGTTCAATCTCGACATGGTCGGCCGCTTGCCGAAGGATACGCGTCGGCTCAACGTGCAGGGGATCGGAACGTCACCGGTGTGGAAGGAACTGGTGGAGAGGCAGAACGACGACGAAGCGTTCGACCTCGCGCTGATCGATGACGGTCACGGTTCGAGCGACCATTCCTCGTTCTACGCGAAGGACATTCCCGTGCTGTTCTTTTTCACCGGTCTGCACAGCGACTATCACCGGCCGAGCGACGACGCGGACCGGGTGAATTTCGAGGGGCAGACAACGGTGGTGCGCTACGTGGCGGAGCTGATCGATGCCGCGAATGCGCATGATGAGATTCCCTTCACCCGCGTGCAGCGCGCGGAGAATCAGCCGGTGGCGCGTTTCAACGTGTACGTCGGCACCATGCCTGACTACGCGCACACCGAGGACGGTTTCCGCATCACCGGGACCAGTCCGGGGAGTCCGGCGGAAAAGGCCGGACTGCAGGAGGGTGACATCATCATCCGCTTCGGCGAGACGGAGGTCGAGAGCATTTACGATTACATGACCGCTCTCAGCCGTCATTCCCCCGGGGAGTCCGTTCCGGTCACCGTGCGCCGCGATGACGGTGAGACCACGCTGACGGTCGAACTCGTCAGCAAATAGGTGCCGCGGGTCGCGGGATCAGGATTTTCCGTGTTCCATATCGGGTACTTTCCGTACTTTACTGCTGCAGCAATTCGCCGCATTGAAGTACATGTCACTCATATCCCCGGTACACGTCATGAGCGCCCTCCGCACCTTTTTCGTTTCCCTTCTTCTGTCCGTCATACCGGTATCACTCGCCGCCCAGGTTTCTCCCGAAATCGAAGCCGGGGAGCTGCAGGATCATGTCACATATCTCGCGTCGGATGAACTTGCGGGACGCAAGCCCGGCACGCCGGGCGCGCTCGCCGCGGCGGAGTATGTGCGCGAGCAGTTTCGTGCCGCCGGACTGCAGCTGCTCGCCGACGACGGCATGCAGCGCTTTCCCATCGTCACCGGCATCAGCGCCGGGGAGAACTCACGACTCGCAGTAAACGACGCCTCCGCCACACTCGGAGAATCGTTCACGCCGCTGTCCTTCTCCGCCTCCGCAGCGCTGAAGGCGGGAGTGGTCTGTGTCGGCTATGGTTTCGATTTCGAAACGGATTCCGGCGAGTGGCGTGATTACGCGGATCGTGACGTCGAAGGATCATGGGTGCTCATCCTCCGCGGGAGTCCCGACGACGAAAGCGGGGACTACGATCCCTTCTCATCCCTGCGCAAAAAAGCCCTCGTCGCCCGCGATCACGGCGCGGCCGGTGTGCTGTTCGCTGCGGGTCCGTCGTTCGACAAGGACGATGCGCTCGTGGAACTTGCCTATCAGCAGCAGCAGGCCTCCATGGAC
>CAJXSA010000381.1 GCA_913060595.1 uncultured Ignavibacteria bacterium | reverse complement strand
CCCCTGTTCGCCGTGCACAGGAAGCTTTCCGCCGGTCCCTTTACGCCGTAATTGAAATCGTCGCGGACCCGGATTCGCTGCATGGTGCACGCGTACGAAATGCTGCGCGCACGACGGTGCATTGGAGTGGGATTGACTATTCTGTGATGGAAACCGTGCGCTGCGCGTAATCTTCGAGATCACGCAGAAGGCGCGCATGCACGGACAGGCGCACATCGACGACATAGATGCAGGATTGCTCGTAGCGGCGATCCGCGACCGGTACGCCATGCATGTCCAGCACGTGGTGCACCTGGCTGGTCATGTCGTAGGGGAAGGTGAGAGTCAGCCGCCGCGTGAGGAAACGCTGTTCGATCGCGCATGCATCGAGCACCTCGTCCGCCGCGTCGGTGTACGCGCGCGCGAGTCCCCCGACTCCGAGCTTGGTTCCGCCGAAGTATCGCACGACGACGATGCCGGTATCCGTCAGTTCACGGCGGTCGATGGCACCGAGAATGCGTTTTCCCGCGGTACCGCTGGGTTCCCCGTCGTCGCTGTAACGGAAATCGTCACCCTCGTATCCCACGCGGTAGGCGAAGCAGTGATGCGTGGCATTGTAATGCTCCCTGCGCAACGCATCGAGCACGGACATGAACGCGTCTCCTGACGGCACTGGAATGGCATAGGATAAGAATCGGGAAGCGGCTATTTTAATTTCTGTCTCCCTGCGGTCGGCGATGGTCAGGTAGCTGTCATCCGGACGATGCGGCTGTTCCTGCTGCGGTGTCTGTTTCATGAGTCGGCACGGGGTGAAACGATCATATACCAGCAAGAAGTTACGCATTACCGGGGAGGTCTCCCAGCGATGAAAATAGGCATAACCTGTTATCCCACTTTCGGCGGCAGCGGTGTCGTCGCGACAGAGCTCGGACTGGCACTCGCTGATCGCGGACACGAGGTGCATTTCGTCACATACGATCGTCCCTTCCGCCTCGATCATTTTCACGATCGCGTGTACTTCCATGGCGTGGAAATGGCGAAGTATCCATTGTTCGAATTCGACATGTACACGCTCGCCCTGACGAGCAAACTGGTGGAGGTCACGCAGTACCAGGAACTGGATATTCTTCACATGCATTACGCCATTCCGCATGCGGTGAGCGCCTACCTGGCCCGGCAGATACTCGGACAGAACATCAGGACAGTCACCACGCTGCATGGCACGGACTCGACACTCGTGGGACTGGAGCCGTCTTTCCTGCCGCTCATGCGCTTCGCGCTGGAAAACAGCGACGGGGTGACGGCGGTGTCGCGCTTTCTCCGTGACAAGACGCTCGCGACGTATCAGCTGGAAAAGGACATCGAAACCATCCCGAATTTCATCGACACCGAAGCCTACGCGCCGCGGGAGTCCTGCAAGTACAAAGAGCTGTTTGCGCCCAACGGTGAAAAGGTGATGGTGCACACCTCGAATTTCCGTGCCGTAAAGCGCGTACCAGATGTCATCCGCACCTTTGCCGCGGTGCGCGCGCAGCTTCCCGCGAAGCTGCTGCTGATCGGAGACGGTCCGGAGCGTTCGGAAAGCGAGAACCTGTGCCGCGATCTCGGCATTCTCGAGGATGTGCGCTTCCTCGGCAAGCAGGACGCGCTGGTCGACATCCTTGCCGCTTCCGACCTTTTCATTCTGCCCAGTCAGTCCGAGAGTTTCGGTCTGTCCGCGCTCGAGGCCATGAGCTGCGGCCTGCCGGTGATTTCGACCAGCATCGGGGGAATACCCGAGGTCAATCTTCATGCGGAAACGGGATATATCGCGGAAATCGGTGACACGGACCGCATGGCGCGCTACGCGGTTGAACTGTTCACCAACGACGCGAAATACGCGGCCTTTTCGCGTGCCGCCCGCCGGCGTGCCGTGGAGGTGTATGACAAGCAGAAAATCGTGCCGCTGTACGAAGATTTTTACAGCCGCGTTCTGGCGTCCGCCTGAGCATGGTCCGATGGCGTCCGGTTGTCAGGGGCGGCGGAATGCCGTATTTTGTTATGACTTGTTTTTCTGCGCGTCCGGCGTCTAATTTTTGTGTCGGCACGATGTTGAAAATACTGATTATCCGTCCGTGAAAATTCACCCGTATCTCTCGTCGATACCGTTGCTCGTCCTCTCCGTGTTCCTGTTCCAGGGATGCGTCGTGTGGGATTTCGTTGAAGTGCGCTGGCAGAACGCCACGGGCTATTTCAACACGTATTACAATGCCGAACGCACGTTCGAGCAGGCCATCGATGAGATCAAGCAGCGTCAGAACGAACGCGCCATCGATCCCAACCAGGCCTCCACCTCCGCCGTCCCACTCGATATCCCCGAAGGAATGCCCGAGGAGCAGCGTGAGCAGATTCGGCGCGACATGATGATGGAGCAGGGGAGTGTGCCGTCGTCCGCCATCGTTCTGCTCGACAAAGTCATCGAAAAGTGTTCGCGCATCCTGGTCAATTACCCCAAGAGCAAGTGGGTCGACAATGCCCTTCTTCTGATCGGGAAGAGCTACTACTACAAGAAGGAAGCGCTGCGCGCGGAGCGGAAATTCCAGGAACTGCTGGACCGGTATCCCGACAGCGACCTCGTGCCGGAAGCCATCCTGTGGCTCGGCATGTCCTTCGTGCGTCTCGAGAACTTCGAAAACGCGGAGATCACGCTCAATCGCGCCATCGAAAGCGCCGTCGAGGAAGGCGAAGCCGACGTGGCGTCGCAGGCGTATTTCGAGCTCGGGAAAATGCATCTCATACTCGGTGACCGTGCCCGTGCCGTGGCTGACTACGAGGAAGCCGTCACCTTCGCCGCCGACCGCGATCAGCTGCTGGAAGTGCAGCTTTCGCTGGCGCGCGAATACGAGCGCCTGGGTGAAACCGAAAAGGCCGCCAAAGCGTACCGTGACATTTTCAAGCTGGATCCGTCCACGGATCTCGCGTTCATTGCTGAGCTCAATTACGCGAAACTGACGCGCCTGAGCGATGACCTGGACGAGGCGAGCAACACGCTCATCAATATGCTGGAGAACCCTCTGTACCTCGACTACGACGGGAAGATTCAGCTCGAGATCGCGCATCTGTACTATGCATACCATGAGCGGTACAAGGGCGTCGACGACAGTCTCGCCGCGGACGCCTTCCGCGCCGCCATCGAACAGTACACGTTTGTCGACACCACGTTTGCCGGCATGGCGGAAGCGGCGGACGCCTTTTTCGCCAAGGGCCGCATATACGAATTCGACCTCGGGGATTATGACAACGCCTATGAGAATTACAGCAAGGCGAAAATGGCATTTCCCGGCGTGGAATCTTCGCAGCAGGGGGGAATCAAGGAAAAGATTTTCGGCGACTACCGGAAACTGCGCAATCAGATTTCCATGAAGGACACGACGCTGTTCTACGTGCTCAATCCCGATTCCCTGCGCGTGCGCGACTCCCTGCAGGTGATTGCCGACTCCCTCGATCGGGAGCGCAAGATGGCAGAGGGCATTGACGAGTCGAACATGACAGAGGAAGAGCGCATGGCCGAGCGCTTCCGCCGTCGTCGTCCCCACGGACGCAATACCGGCCGCATCA
>CAJXSA010000380.1 GCA_913060595.1 uncultured Ignavibacteria bacterium | reverse complement strand
CCGCCTCGGCGTCGAAGAAAAAAAGGAGCGGCGCACTGCCGCCGTGCTCCCCCTGTTTGCGCGCGCATGGAGTCCGGTCGCTTCCGCGGCGGCCGCGGCGGCCATCACCGCAATGATCTTCCTCGGCCTGCAGGACGCCGGCACATCCTCCCTGACCGGCGAATTCGCCGCACGGGACGACGCGGCTGCCGGACGCAATGAACAGCGCATCACATCCGAACCATCCGCGAAAACATTCGCGGACGCGCAGCCGGCAGCGGTGGAAGGCGTCCGCTCGCGAACGGAGTTCCGGGCTGCGGGGAATGAAATCGTGAATGGCAGAGCTTCCCGCGCACCCGAAGAATCAGGCACATCACAGACCACAGCTGCCCGCGTTGCCGCCGCACAGCCTGCGGCGGCAGAGACTGCGGCTGAACATTCCGGCCTGCGCACGGCACTGGAGTCGATACCCGTGAATGCGAACGAAGACATGAACATCACGGAGGAACTGCCCGCCATCGCCGCACGCAACGCGGCGGAACCCGACGGCGGCAGCGCACCCGAAGCCTTCGCGGATCCTGTTCTGCACGAGGAGATCACCCTGAACGATCAGCCGGTGTTCGCTTCTGACGATGTCGCGGCCGGGGCCGAAATCTCCAGCGCCTTCACCGCGCTCTCACGGGTTCCGCAGGATCACAGCGCCATGCAGTCCGCTCCCGCCGAGGGACGACTGCAGACCGCCGACACGCGGCAGTACTTCCCCGACCTCGCGTCCTCTCCGCTGCTGCGCGCGTTTTCTATTGAGCTGCGCGGCATGAACACGACCTCCTTCCCCGAGGCCACCGTGGGCACCGGCTCGAACCCCTGGCTCGAGAACATGGCCCTCGGCGTGTATTACGGCACCGAGAGGCATGATATCGGACTCGAATTCGGACAGGAACCCTTCGCCATGCACTACAACGGGATCGAAGGCGGCAAGCCGGTCAGCTATCAGCAGAATCTGCTCACCCCGTGGCTGCTGGCCACCTGGCGCTATCGCTTCGCACCGATACGCGCGCTCGCCGGACTTGAACCCTACGTGCAGACAGGACTCGGCTCCACCACGCAGCTCTGGCCCATGGCCCGCGGAGGATTCGGACTCATGTACATGCCCGACGCGCGCGTGCGCTTCCATGTCGGCGTCGAGGGCAGTGTGATGGCCTACCCGTACCAGTCGGAGTGGTTCAGTTCACGCCGCGTGGGACTGACATACGGCCTCTCGGTCCTGATGTGACAGTCGCTGCAGACATGACAACGCACGGAGTCGAACACAACGCAGACAGCACCGCATGCTTATGATGACACCACACACATATCGCCCGCGCAGGACATCCGTGCGCCGGTCCGTCACACTGCTGATGGCGGCATGCGCCCTGCTGCTCTCCGCCTGCATGTCGCCGACGGAACCGGACACCCCGCGCATACGCATCGCAGAACCCTCACGGTATTTCCTGCGGACGTTCAACATCAGCAACATCGACTATATCGAAACCGCCTACGACATGCGTGAAGTCAGCACCGGCGGCTTCATCATCGTCGGCAGCGCATGGATGCAGCACAACCTTTCACTGGACATCTTTCTCCTCCGCACGGACGCAGAGGGAAATCAGCTGTGGCTGAACACCTTCGGCGGCATCAAGGACGAGCACGGCTATTCCGTATCAGAGACGGCGGACGGCGGATTCGTCATCGGTGGCAGCACCTATTCGTTTACCAACGGACAGAGTGACGCCTGGATCGTAAAAACTGACGAAAACGGGGACATGCAGTGGAGCAGCCATTTCGGCGGCACCGAGCAGGACGAGGCCTATGAAGTGCACGAACGCAGTGCCGGCGGATATATCATCGTCGGCTACTCGGACGATCCCATCACCGGCGGACGCCATCTCTTCCTGCGCCGCACCGATCCGCTCGGCACGCTGGACTGGCATCATCAGCCCGCAGGCAGCGGTGAAGACTACGGCGCTGCCGTCGTGGAAACCGACGACGGCGGCTTCGTCGCCGTGGGCAAAACCAAATCTCTCGAGAACGGCCTCTCCCAGATCTGGCTCTACAAGGTCAACACTGCAGGCGACACACTCTGGAACCGCCGCGTCGACGGGAGCATCGCCATGGAAGCCGTCGACCTCGTGCAGGCCGCGGACGGCAGCTTCGCCATCGTCGGCAGCAGCGCACAGTCGCAGTCCCGCGAAATGCTCTTCGTGAAAGCGGACGCCTCGGGAGATCTGCAATCAGTCCAGACCCTGCAGCTCGACGCCATCGCGCAGTGCATTCGCCCACGCCTCGACGGCGGCTACGTGGTTTGCGGATACACGGATCCCTTCGGCGGTGACAACTCGGACATGGTGCTGGTACGGCTCGACGAGAACGGCGCAAATCCGCAGAAAACCATTATCGGCGGCATGCACATGGACCGCGCCCATGCGGTCACGCCGACCTCGGACGGCGGCTACATCCTGGCCGGGACCACGAAGTCCTACGGCAGCGGCACGCCGGACGTCATTCTTGTGAAAACCGATGCGAACGGTTCGTACGAGCAATAGCCGCAACCCCGCTTTTTTCGTAGATTAGGGAGATGAATGCCCCGAAAGAGCATAGCGCGTCGCTTTCGGCGATCGTGATCGCGGGTCGCGAGGAAGACAATATCGCCGACTGCCTCACATCTCTGTCCTTCGCCGATGAGATCATCGTCGTCTGCTCGAGCCGCGAGGACGCCACGATGAAAATCGCATCCCACTACACCCCGCACGTCGAATTCCGCACGTTTGACGGATACGCAGCGCAGAAACAGTACGCACTCGATCGCGCCACGAAGCACTGGGTGCTCAGCCTCGACGCCGATGAACGGGTGACGCCCGAACTGCGCGAGGAAATCATGGCCGTGCGCGAGCGCAGCGATGCAGCAGACGGCTACACCGTGCCCCGAAAAAACCACTTTCGCGACAAATGGCTGCGTCACGGCGGCTGGTACCCCGACCGTCAGCTGCGGCTCTTCCGTCGTGAAAAAACGCGTCTCACCGACCGTCTCGTTCATGAGGGCTTCGAAGTGCGCGGCAGCCGTGGAGAGCTGCAGGGCGCGCTGCTGCATTTCACGCTGCCCAACGTCCGGCACATGCTCCGGAAAAACCTCACATACTCGCTCTACGAGGCGCGCGAGAAACGCGGACGCCGTCGCGTGGGTGCGATGGATTTCCTCTTCCGTCCTCCGCTGGAGTTCGCAAAGAAATACCTGCTGCAGCGCGGCTTCCTCGACGGCTGGGAAGGTTTCGTCGTCGCAGCCATTCACGCGCTGAATAAAATGCAGGTGCTGCTGCAGCTCTGGGAAATGCAGCATCGCGGAGAAGAGGCGGATTCGTGAAAACGCCCCGCCGCATCCTGGTCATCCGTCCCGATCGCATCGGCGACGTGGTGCTGGCAACTCCCACCATCCGCGCCCTGCGGCGCAGCTTCCCCGACGCGCATATCGCGGCGCTCGTCCGTCCGGCGACCGAGCCCGTGTTGCGACACAATCCGCACTGTGACGACATTCTCGTCGATGACTGGGAAGCGACGCATGCGGG
>CAJXSA010000379.1 GCA_913060595.1 uncultured Ignavibacteria bacterium | reverse complement strand
CATCCTTCTCGCGCGTCAGGTGAACGTGCCGCGTATCGTGGTATTCATGAACAAGGTGGACATGGTCGATGACGAGGAGCTGCTCGAGCTGGTCGAGATGGAACTCCGCGAGCTGCTCAGCTCGTACGAATTCCCCGGCGACGACATTCCCATCGTCCGCGGCAGCGCCCTGCAGGCCCTCGAGGCAGGCACCAACCCTGACGCCACGATGGAAGACCCGCGCCTGAACTGCGTCTGGGAGCTGATGGAAGCCTGTGACAGCTACATCCCCATTCCCGAGCGCGAAGTGGACAAGCCTTTCCTCATGTCCGTCGAGGACGTGTTCTCGATCACCGGCCGCGGTACCGTCGGTACCGGTCGTGTCGAGCGTGGCCAGGTCAAGGTCGGCGAGGAAGTCGAAATCATCGGACTCGGCGCACACAAGAAGACGGTCGTGACGGGTGTCGAGATGTTCCGCAAGGAGCTCGATGCAGGTATGGCCGGTGACAACGTCGGTCTGCTTTTCCGCGGCGTGGACAAGGAAGAACTCGAGCGCGGCATGGTCGTCGCCAAGCCGGGCAGCATCACCCCGCACAAGGTGTTCAACGCCCAGGTGTACGTCCTCAAGAAAGAGGAAGGTGGCCGCCACACGCCGTTCTTCAACAACTACCGTCCCCAGTTCTACTTCCGCACGACGGATGTGACTGGTATCGTCGAGCTGCCCGAGGGTACGGAAATGGTCATGCCCGGCGACAATGTCGACGGCATGAAGGTCACGCTGATCTCCGAAATCGCGATGGAAGAAGGTCTCCGTTTCGCCGTCCGTGAAGGCGGTCGTACGGTGGGTGCCGGCGTCGTTGCGAAGATCATCGAATAACAGACTGTGATGAAAAACAGTGGGTGGAAACGCCACCCACTGTTTTTTTCACCTCATTTACAAGGTAGGTAGACTGTGGCGCAGCAGAAGATTCGCATCAAACTGAAATCATACGATCACAATCTGATCGACAAGTCGGCGGAAAAGATCATCAAGACGGTCAAGACCACGGGCGCCGTGGTGTCCGGACCGATCCCCCTGCCCACGAAGCGGTCGGTGTTCACCGTCCTGCGTTCGCCGCACGTTGACAAGAAGTCCCGCGAGCAGTTCGAAACGCGCTCGCACAAGCGTTTGATCGACATTTTCAACACCACGCAGCGCACGGTCGACTCGCTGATGAAGCTTGAGCTTCCTGCCGGCGTGGACGTTGAAATCAAAGTTTAAGACAATAAGCAAGCTGGTTTGACACTATGCCTGGAATACTTGGTAAAAAACTCGGAATGACGAGCATTTTCGATGACAACGGGAAACTGATTCCCTGCACCGTCATCGAGGCCGGCCCCTGCACCGTGCTGCAGAAGCGTTCGAAGGATTCGGACGGCTATGACGCTGTGCAGCTCGGATTTGGCGAGAAATCCGAAAAGAATGTGAACAAGCCCGACATGGGCCAGTTCAGCAAATACAACGTGAAGCCGATGCGCTTCGTGCGCGAGTTCAAGGGCTTCGACCACGACGCGCTGAACAGCGGCGACACCGTGACCGTTGACCTTTTCCAGGTTGGCGAACGCGTGACGGTCACCGGGACCTCGAAGGGCAAGGGTTTCCAGGGTGTCATGAAGCGCCACGGTTTCGGCGGTGTCGGCGGTGCCACGCACGGTCAGCACAACCGTCTCCGCGCTCCCGGTTCCATTGGCCAGAGCTCCTATCCTTCCCGTGTTTTCCGCGGCATGCGCATGGCGGGACGTACGGGTGGCGAGCGCGTGACCTACAAGAACCTGACCGTCCTGCGTATCATCCCCGAGTCCAACATCCTCATCGTGAAGGGTGCCGTGCCGGGCAACCGCAAGGGACTTCTCGAGATTCACAAACAAGCTAAGTAATCGCTGTCATTATGAACGTTCACGCATATACCATAGCAGGCTCGAAGAGCGAGGAAATCGCACTGAACGAGAATGTATTCGGAATCGAGCCGAACGCGCACGTGGTCTACCAGGCCGTGCGCATCCATCTCGGGAACAAGCGTCAGGGAACTGCCAAGGCCAAGGAACGCTCCGAGGTCCGCGGCGGCGGCAAGAAGCCGTGGCGGCAGAAAGGCCGCGGTACGGCCCGCGCCGGCTCCACCCGTTCCCCGTTGTGGGTGGGCGGCGGCACCATCTTCGGTCCGCGTCCCCGCGATTACCGCAAACGCCTGCCGGTGAAAATGCGCCAGCTGGCGCGTAAATCGGCATTCGCCATGAAGGCGCAGGACGAGCAGGTGATGGTCATCGAAGATTTCCAGCTCAAGGAAGCCAAGACGCGCGAGATGCACACCATCCTCAAGGCCCTGTCGCTGGAAAACACCAAGACGCTGCTGCTGGTCTCCGAATATGATCAGAACCTGTGGCTGGCCGGGCGCAACATCCCGACGCTGGAAATCCGCGAGGCCGCAAAGGTTTCGACGTATGACCTGCTCAACAACCAGATGCTCCTGATTCAGAAGGGTGCGCTCCCCGTGATTGAAGAGACGTTTACGAAAATCTAATTCTGTGGACTGGCAATGAAAAGCATAATCAAACGGCCGATTCTGACGGAGAAAATGACCATGCTCGGCGAACGCAATCAGTTCGCGTTCGAGGTGGACATCGACGCCAACAAGATCGAGATCAGCAAGGCGATCGAAAAGCGTTTCTCCGTCGACGTCGAGAGCATCCGCACCATTCGCTACAAGGGAAAGCGGAAATCGCAGTTCACCCGCAGGGGCCGCCTGGAAGGCTCCCGCGCGAGCTGGAAAAAAGCGATTGTCACGCTCAAGGAAGGGCAGACGATCGAGCTGCTGGAAGCGTAACGAAGACAACGAGAACTATTATACAAGGAACGAGCTGTGGCTGTTAGAAAATTACGTCCGATGACCCCCGCTACGCGCTTCTACTCGATCGCGAGTTTCGAGGAAGTGACGTGCACGACGCCGGAGAAATCCCTGCTTGCCCCGCTGTCCAAGAGCGGCGGACGCAACAACCAGGGACGCATCACATCGCGCCATCGCGGCGGCGGTCACAAGCGCCGCTATCGCATCATCGATTTCAAGCGCAACAAGATCGGCATCCCCGGCCGCATCGAGACCATAGAATATGATCCCAACCGCTCTGCGTACATTGCCCTGGTGGTGTATGCGGACGGCGAAAAGCGTTACATCCTCGCGCCGGACGGCCTGAAGGTGGGCGAGCAGATCATGAACGGTCCCGAAGCGGAGATCAAGGATGGCAATGCGCTGCCGCTGGCCAACATCCCGGTCGGTTCCTTCGTGCACAACATCGAGCTCAAGCCCGGCAAGGGCGGCCAGATCGCCCGCAGCGCCGGCAACGCCGCACAGCTGGTGGCGAAAGAAGGCAGTTACGCGCAGGTGAAAATGCCTTCCGGTGAAGTGCGACTGATTCAGGTCGTCTGCTACGCCACGCTTGGCGAGGTCGGCAACAAGACCTACGAAAACATCAGCTGGGGCAAGGCCGGACGTTCGCGCTGGAAAGGCAAACGACCGCACGTGCGCGGCATGTGCATGAATCCGGTCGATCATCCCAATGGCGGCGGTGAAGGCAAG
>CAJXSA010000378.1 GCA_913060595.1 uncultured Ignavibacteria bacterium | reverse complement strand
CGATCTGACTGACGATATGGAATGACAGCAGCCGCTTCATCTCCCCCTGCGCCACCGCCCCGAGCACCCCGAGTATCATGGTCAGTCCGGCGAGCACGGCAAACAGCGGCTGCGTAAAAGCGTTGTCGTGCACGAAAATGAGCGTGAACGTGCGAAGGAATGCGTATACGCCGACCTTGGTCAGCAGTCCGGCGAACAGCGCAGTGACGGCGACGGGTGGGACGTGGTAGGAATCCGGCAGCCAGAAGAAAAACGGAAACAGTGCGGCCTTGATGCCGAAGGCGGCGATGAAAAGAATCGCGGTCGTGTTGACCATCGTTGAATCCGGATCCGCAGCGAGTTTGGAGGCAATATCCGCGAAGTTGAGCGTGCCGGTTTTGCCGTACAGGATGCCCGCGCCGATCAGGAAAAGGACGGAGGCGAGAAGATTCACCGTCACATATTTGACCGCTCCGGCGAACTGCGCCTTTTCACCGCCGAGCACGAGAAGGACGAAGGATGCGATGAGCATCACTTCGAACCAGACGTACAGGTTGAACATGTCGCCGGTCAGGAACGCGCCGTTTACTCCCATGAGCAGCGTGTGCAGCAGCGGAATAAACCCGAAGCGGATGCGCTGCACGTCGATCGCATCGGTGACGTAGACGGAGATTGCGACAGCGATGACGGCGCTGAGAACGAGCATCAGGGCGCTGAACGTATCGGCGACGAATGAAATGCCAAAAGGCGCCTGCCACCCGCCGATTTGCAGCGACAGGATCTCGCCGCCGTGCACGGCGCCGAGCACAGCGATGGAGATGCCGAGCAGAGACAGGCTGCCTGCGATGCTGATCACATGCTGCACGCGCGTGGATGCGCGAAAGAGGAAGGCAAGCAGAGCCGTTCCGAGCGGCAGAAGCACGGGAAGAAACAGCAGCGCACTCATGTCTCCACCTCGCTCATGGCGTCGATGTCATCCGTTCCGGTCTCCTGATGCGCGCGCTTGATGAGCACGAGGAAAAATGCGAACAGCCCGAAACTGATCACGATGGCAGTCAGAATCAGCGCCTGCGGAAGCGGGTCGGCCGCGGCTGCGTCGAGCACCTTCGTGTCGTCACCAATGATGGCGGGGGCATCCGGCTGCAGTCCGCCCGCCGTGAGAATGATCAGGTTCGCGGCATTGCTGAGGAGGATGAGACCGAGCAGCAGGCGGGCCAGGCTGCGTCTCAAGATCAGCCAGACTCCAGCGGCGAAAAGCGCTCCGCTCAATATTGCGAGAAGCAGATGCATCAGACACTCCCCTCGCTGTCATGTTCCGTGAGCACGAATACGATGGTCAGCGCGAAGCCGATGACCGCGACATACACGCCGATGTCGAAAAGAAGTGGCGTGCCGAGAGGCACATCCCCCAGCAGCGGCAGCGGTACGGATACCCACAGTCCGCGGAACCAGGTCTCTCCGAGCAATAGCGCAGGCAGCGTGCTTATTGCGGCAATCAGCAGCCCCGCCGCGAGCAGCGTCTGCGGCTCGACACGCAGCAGACGGCGCGCAGTATCCGCCCCGCAGGCGAGGGCATGCAGCGAGAACGCCCCTGCGGCAAGCAGTCCACCTATGAAGCCGCCGCCGGGATCGTTGTGTCCCCGTATGAGCAGGATCAGGGACGCGAGGAGGATCACAGGTGCGAGGTAGCGCGCGGCGATGCGGAGGATAATGGAATTCATCGCGTCCCCTCCTTCCTGCCGGGTCGCATTTTCATCATGGCATACACACCGATCGCAGCGACAGCGAGCACCGTCACCTCCCCGAGCGTATCCATGGCCCGGAAATCGACGAGAATGACGTTGACCACGTTGCGGCCGTATGCCTCGACGAGACTGTTCTCGCCGAAAAACGAGGAAATGGCGTGGTCGAGCTGCAGTCCCGATGCCTTGAGCGCAAAAACAGTCATGGTCGCTCCGGACAGCAGGGCGATCACCGCATCCCGCAGCTGCGTGGACTTCGAGGAGCGCTCCCCGAATCGCGGGAGATGACGTATCACGAAGAGAAAGATGACCACCGTCAGCGTCTCCACGAGAATCTGCGTGATGGCGAGATCAGGGGCGCTGTACATCACGTACAGCATTGAGATTCCCAGTCCGACGATGCCGAGTGCGGTGACAGCGACCAGCCGCGTCCGCGACGCGATCACGGCGATCGTCGCCGTAAGTATCAGCAATACGATGGCCACAGCCGCAGGAGGCACGCTGCCCATGGCAGGCAGGACCGGCCAGGCGCCAAGGGAAAGAAACGCACCGAATGCCAGCAGCACGAGCACTGAAAGAATGATGAACAGGTAGCTGCGCAGATTCCCTGTCTGCACATGCGATATGAGCCTGGCGGCGCCGCCGGGAAGCGCATCGACGAAACGCGCGTACAGCTGACCGGGGAGAAGCGCGGGTGGCACACGAACGTCGGCTCCGAGGCGGCGCATCCGCTGCCGCAGCGCGAATAGCACGATGCCGAGTATGACGGTGAGCACGCTGAGAAGGAATACCGGATTCACCCCGTGCCACAGCGCGAGGGCAACGTCCACATGTTCCGCCCGCACACTGCGCACAGCAGGTTCGATGAGCACGCCGCCGATCAGGGATGGAAACAGACCGAACAGCAAACCGCCCAGGCCCAGTATCAGCGCTCCAAGCCAGAGTGCCGGGGCCGCACGGCGTGCTCCTTCGGGCGTCTGCGTCCGTGAGCCGGTGAACGGCCAGATCCCGGTGATGAGTGCGACGGCGATATTCACGGCGTTCGCGAGCACACCGGCCACGAGGAGAAATTCTGATGCGGCCGGGGCCTGCATTTTCGCTTCATACACCAGTTCCTTCCCGATAAAACCGAGCAGGGGCGGAAACCCGGTCATGGAAAGCGCCGCGAGCATGGCTGCGGCCGCCGTCATCGGCATCACGCGCTGCAGGCCGCGCAGCGTTCGCACGTCGCGGCTCCCGGTGGTCGTGTCCACCGCGCCTGCGACCATGAACAGGGATCCTTTGTAGAGTGAATGCACGACGAGAAAAACCAGCGCCGCCTTGACGGCGAGATCCGTTCCGATGCCCAGCAGCATCACGAGCATGCCAAGCGCGCTGACCGTCGAGTACGCGAGCAGGCGCTTGAGGTCGGTCTGCGGTCCGGCAAGGATGGCGCCGACAACCATGGTGGCGCCGCCGGCGAGCGTGAGCAGATAGTGCCATTCGTCCGTTCCCCCGAGCACCGGTGTCAGTCGAGCGAGCAGGTACACGCCCGCTTTGACCATGGTGGCCGAATGAAGATAGGCGCTGACAGGAGCCGGCGCTGCCATGGCGCCCGGGAGCCAGAAATGGAACGGAACCTGGGCGGACTTCGTGAACGCACCCAGGAGCACGAGCAGAAGCATGGGAAGGTACAGTCCCCCGGCATCCGCGATCTGTCCGCCGCTCAGGAGCTCGGTGATCGAATACGTTCCGCCCATGGCGCCGAGAAGAATGAAGCCGGCGAGAAGCGCGAGTCCGCCGAGCCCGGTGACCAGCAGGGCCTGCAGCGCGGAGCGGCGCGCGTCTTCCGTTTCATTGTAAAAACCAATGAGGAGGAAGGAGGAAATGCT
>CAJXSA010000377.1 GCA_913060595.1 uncultured Ignavibacteria bacterium | reverse complement strand
TGCGTGGGAAGGAAAGCGCGACCGAATACCATTACCTGCCCGAACCCGATCTGCCGCCGGTCGTGGTCACCGAGACCATGATCGCCGAAGCTGCGCGTGCCCTCCCGGAGCTGCCCTGGCTGTGCAGGGAGCGTTTTGTCCGCAACTTTGGACTTCCCACGGCGGACGCCGCCCTGCTCAGTGCCGAACGCGGGATCGCGCAGTACTTCGAAGATGTGCTGCGTCTGCGCGGGGGCGGTCTCGACAGGGCACGGGAAGTGGCAAACTGGATCACCGGGGAGGTGCTGCATGACATGCGCGCCCATGACAGAACGGAGCCCGGCCTGTCTGCGGAGCGACTGGCCGAGCTGCTGCGCTGTGTGGATGACGGTGTCGTGAGTCACTCCGCCGCGAAGGAAATCCTTCCCGCGCTGCACGAGAATCCCGCACCCGTGGAAGAAATCATCGATGCGAAGGGACTTCGGCTGCTGCGCGACGACGGCGCACTGCGTGCGATGATAGACGACGTCCTGCGCACATATCCGAAGCAGCGTGGTGCATATCATGACGGGAAAACGCAGCTGTTCGGATTCTTCATGGGGCAGGTGATGCGCCGCAGCGGCGGAGCGGCCGATCCCGCAATGCTGCGCCGACTGCTGGAAGAAGCGCTCGCGGATACGGCAGGAAGCGCGGACACATGATCACCGCATTGCAGATACTGTTCGTCCTCTCCGCCGTTGTCACATCGCTCGGTTTCGTCTTCGTATACCAGGGCTGGCGCCGCGCGCTGCGCATACCCCCGCAGGCCGGCGCGCGTGACGAGGTCACCGTGGTCGTCGCCGCACACAACGAGGCCCGCCGCATTCCCCGTCTGCTCGACGCATTGACCGCACAGAGCTATCCGCAGGAACGTGTGCGCGTCATCGTCGTCGACGATCGCAGCGACGACGACACCGCCGCCGTCGCCCGCGCGCACGGCAGGGATCTGCAACTCACGGTGCTGCGCGTGGACGAGGTCCCGGATGGCGTCTCCCCCAAGAAATTCGCCCTGCATCGCGGCATCACCGCCGCGGAGACGGACATTGTGCTCTGCACAGACGCCGACTGCGAGCCGGAAACGGATTGGATCGGTGCGATGCTGCGCAGCTTCGATCGCGGCAGCGATGTCGTGACCGGACTCGCACCGTTGCGCGCTGGCACATCCGCGTCTTCCGGCTATGCGGCCTTCGAATCCCGCCGCAGCATGGCGCTGATGACAGCCGCGGCGGCCTGGGGCGTTCCGTACATGGCCGCGGGACGCAGCTGGGGCTTTCGACGCGATGTGTACAACAGCTGCGGGGGACTCGCGCCGCTGTACGCGCACCTCGGAGGCGATGACGACCTCCTGCTGCAGCGCATGGTCGCGGCGGGAGCGCGCGTGGGCTGCTGCGTGGAACCTGACGCGCAGGTGCACTCCCCCGCGCCCGAATCGTGGCGCGCGCTGTATCGCCAGAAATTGCGGCACTACCGCGTGGGTGCCGCCTACCGGGGACGCGGCGCGATGCTGCTCGGACTGCTGCTGGGAGCGGAGCTGACGACCATGCTCTCCGGTGTGGCGCTGCTCGCCGCGCTCCCAGGCCTGCAGAAACTGCTGCCGCTGCTGCTCATGCTGTGGACCGTGTGGTACGCCTCTGGTTTCCTGGTCGCGCCGTTCAAATGGATGCGCGGCGATCACGGGCGCGCCTCGCTTGCGAAATGGGAAGGGTTTCATATTTTTTATTCCGTGATCGTTTCCCTGCTGTCTCATTTCAGGCCTTCGCGCTGGTAGCATGTCCCACGAACCCGGCATAACACAGGTATCGTCCCCGGCAGCGCCGCATCTCGACGCTGCGCATCCCGATTTTGCCCGCTGGCAACGCGCCGCGGCGCAGGCACAGCTGCGCGGGGAACTGGTGTGTACGCTGCTCGCAAAGGACATCACGCTCGCGGGCGCCCGCGTACTGGATGCGGGCTGCGGTGTGGGCGGAACGAGCATCGCACTGCGCAGACACGGGGCCGTGGTCTGCGCGATGGATCGCAGCAGCGCACGGCTCGAACAGCTGCGCGCCGCGACGGACGCAATCGACGTTCGCGAAGGAGATCTTTCCTCCCTGCCCTTCGGCGACGCGGACTTCGACGCCGTGGTGCTGCAGGACGTGATCGAACATGTCGCAGATCCCGCCCGCGTGCTGCATGAGATCACGCGCGTGCTCCGTCCTGGCGGCGTTCTCTACCTGAGCACGCCGAACCGCGACGCCCTGCCCAATCTCGTGGCGGATCCGCATTTCGGACTGCCGCTCGCAAGCCGTAAATCCCGCGCGCAGCTGCGCAGCGTCCTGCGGCGCCACCGGCCGGCAGACGCCGAACGTGATGATATCGCGCAGCTGCTCTCCGCACGGCAGCTCGACGCTCTTCTGCGTGCAGCGGGATTGCGATGGCGGTATGTGAACCGGGCAGCGGCGGGAATGCTTTTTTCGCGACCGGAAACCGTCGTATGGAGCGATCTGCATCTTCGTGCCGTGCGCGTGCTGCGCCGCACAGGACTCTGGCGCCCCGCACTGGCCATGGTCAGCGACAGGCCGGGAGTGTTCAACCGCTGGATCAATCCGACCTGGTATGTGCTCGCGCGAAAGGACGCCTCATGACGCTGCGCACCATGCGGAACCTGCTCCGGTGTGTGACCCCGCACCGCGTGTGGAATTTCCTCGCAATCTCGATTTCCTACCAGCTTTCCGCACGCACGGGTCGCAGCGTCGTGTGGGGGAAGCCATGGACGCTGACGATCGAGCCGACGAATCGCTGCAATCTCAAGTGCCCGGAGTGTCCCTCGGGAAACGGTGCGATGACACGGCCGCAGGGATTGATGCCATTCGAGGAGTTCACGCGTCTCGTCGACGAGGTCCGGCACCAGGTGTTTTACCTGCAGCTGTTCTTCCAGGGAGAGCCGTTCATTCACAACCGTCTGCTCGACATGGTGCGTTACGCGCGTACGCGGCGCATGTACGTCTCGATCAGCACCAACGCGCATTACCTGCGTCCCGCGGTGGCCGAGGAAATCATATCCTCCGGCCTCGACCGTCTCATCGTTTCCGTCGACGGTCTCACACAGGACGTGTACGAGCAGTATCGCGTCGGCGGAAGTCTCGCGAAAGTGCATGAGGCGCTGGAGAATTTCTCCGCCGCACGCAAATCCGCCGGTCGCAGCAGGACAGAGCTGACGCTGCAGCTGCTGGTGACGCGGCAGAACGAGCAGCAACTGCCGGCGCTGCGTGCGCTCGCAAAACAGCATGGTGCGGACATCGCCCTCAAGACCATGCAGGTGTACTCCATCGAAGGGGCCGAGAAATTCCTTCCGGACAACCCGCGCTACAGTCGCTACGAACGCGTCGACGGAGAGCTCCGCACGCGGAACACACTGCACAACCGCTGCGTGCGGCTGTGGGAACGCAGCGTGGTGACCTGGGACGGCGTGGTTGTGCCCTGCTGCTTCGACAAGGACGCCGAATATCCCCTCGGGCAGCTCAACGGCCGCAGCTTCGCCGATGTCTGGCAGTCCGACGCCTATCACGACTTCCGGCGCCGCATACTCCGCAATCGCCGGGA
>CAJXSA010000376.1 GCA_913060595.1 uncultured Ignavibacteria bacterium | reverse complement strand
GAGGCGACGGAATCCGACGCTGCCGTTCGGGGAGAGACAGGCTGCCGGGCAGCCGTCTCCTGCGGCGTGTCAATTGAGGGCCGTGTGGCGGTGATGTCAGGGAATTGCTCTTTTGCCGATGCGGAGATCACGGAAGGTGCCGCGGCCGGAGCGTCGATGTTCTTCGGGATGCGGTCTGCCGCAGCCTCCAGAGCTTCGCGGAGCTGCTGTGTGACGTCCTGTGAGAAGTAACGACGGAATACCTGCATCCAGGGAGCAATGGCATCGCGATATGCTTCCGGCTCGAATTTCTGCGCACCGGCACAGAGCGCGACGTGCTTGACAAAAGCCTCCTGCAGCACGCGCAGTTCCTTCTCCGACGATGCGAGGAGCATCTGCGCGAAAACGCTGAGCGCGGCGAGCATCGGTTCGCCACCGTGCTGATGCAGGAGTTCCTCGGCGGAGGTTCGCAGATGATGCGCATTTCCGAGGACGCTGCCGCTTTCGTCCTCCTCGAGCAGCGTCATGAAATGATGACAGGAAGCGAAGCGGTCCGTCTCGGGCGCCTCCAGCGCGGAAGGCAGCGCATCATGGCGCGCATACTTGGCGCGGACGGTAAGATCGACATAACGGCGAAATGCATCCGGTCCGCCTGCCAGTCCAACGCGACAGGCCGCATCCATCTCGCGGATGCGCAGCGCATGCCTGCGCTGCATATTGCGTGCGCTGAAATCGACGAGGAAGTAGAGGCAGCGCTCCAGCATGCTGTCGCCCGGATACGAGGACAGCGCGTCGAGTTCCCGCTGCACCTGCACGGCGGGGAGAAACACCCCCATGAAGGTGTCGAGTGCATCACGGTAGTCGCCTTCCGGGCGCACCTGCATGGTGAGCGTGAACTTGCGCGCCGCCGGGTTGACTGCGCATGCGCTGACCACGCCAAGCGTCGCGAGACGGTGTATGATGCGCTCGGTGTCCGTGCGTGTGCGCAGTTTGTGAAACAGCGGCAGAATGCGATTGCGCACTTCTTCAGGCAGATCACTCAAGGCACCGGGCTTGCCGCTGCGCAGTTCGAGCTCATGGGAAAAGTCTTCCCAGGTCCCTGCAGAAATATCCGAAAGCAGCTTGCGCTGAATCTGCACCTCCGCTTCGCGCCAGAGCAGGTGATGAATGCGGTTGAGCAGCGGTTCGCGGTCATTTTCGAAGCCAAGGCGCAGCGTGAACGTCGCACCGCTGTCGAAATCCTCCATCTGTCGCGCGAGGCCGTCATCGACGTCGGAGGGGAAGGTTGCGGCGACCCAGGACGAAAGGCTGGGGCCGGAGCCCGCCGCCTCAAGGCTGCTTCGCCATGCGAAATCGAGCAGTTCCCGGGCGAAGTCGCCGGCGGGATGCTTCGCTTCCGGCACAATCTCCTGGGAAACGAGATCCACGTAGCCGAAGCTCTGTCCACCCTGCTGCAGGTACATGCGCTCATCGAGACCGCGCTGCCAGTAACTCACGCGCAGTTCGATGCCGTACTCGTCCGCGATCAGGTTCGCGATGCGCCCGGTGTTGGAGTCTTCCGGGTAGGAGATCTCCCGGAGGAGGTCGTGGATGAGCTGCTTCTCCTTTTCCGGCACGGGTATGGAGCGGTGCGCCTGCTCTTCGGCACGCTGCAGCTCGCGTCCCTGTGCCTGCTTCTCCTGATCGTACAAGACGGCGGACAGCGCCAGCCGGGTGTCCTTGCCCGCTCGTGCGCTCTCCCTAATGTATCGCTCGAGTCCCGCAGGAAGGGCGGCGTGCAGAACATAGCGGGTTCCGGCATGGCCGGCGCCGATGCCGCAGCCGTCCGCGGCGACGAGTAGGTTCCGCTCCCCGCGGCGATAGCGCCCTCTGTCCCGGTCGCTGTCCTGCCGGACTTGCCTGCCGCGCTGCGCCATGCCGCTGCCCTCACCGATGCAGATTCCCGTGCGCACCCCGCTGACATCGGCAACCGCTTCCGCGATTCCTTCCTCAGTCCCATCGCCTGCGAAGCGCCCCGTGACTCCAGACGGACCGGACGCCTCCGCGCAGAACACGATACCGCCCTGCCGGGTGGATGACTGAAAGAAATGCTGCAGCGCCTGCTCCGGAAGCCGCTGCGTCTTCTGCACCGTCTCCTGCAGTTCCTGGAAAAAAGCCGGGAGCTGCGGCAGGAACTCCCGCAGCACCGATTTCCTGGCAGCACTGGTGTCATCCTTCGCCGGCACGGGGAGAACGTAATACCGCGTTCCATCGCCGAGCACGCGATTGGTCCGCAAAACCTGTGCGTCGCTCAGGACATATGCACGGTTCGCCTGCGCGAGCAAACGGCGCAGGTCTGCAAGCACTTCGAACGACGGCGTCGCGGTCAGCAGGCGGAGCGGGAGATGCGTGTCCTTCCCGGCCGGCAGCGCATCGATGGCAAACGGAACGGCGAGAGGGAGTGTCGGGTGGAAATCGTCGCTCCATTCGCTGAGTCCCTGGGCATCGTCGACAACACATTGCGCGAACAGCACACCTTCGTTTCGCATTCCGTCGACGGACTCGAGCACTTCCTCCTGCCGTACAAGGGATGCCGTGGCGTGGAAGAAAAGCGTTTCACGGGCGGCGAAGCGGCGGAGAAGTGCTTTTCGTTCCTCGCGGCCAAGCGCGTCGTGCAGTGCGGTGTCCGTGTCGATCCAGTATTCCTCCAGCATCTCATGCTGATCCATGACGGGGACGGAATCCGGCAGCAGTATGACGGACGGCGCTGGCTGCAGCAGGCCTGCAAGATGTGCGAGCACTGTTTTGCCGCTGTCGGAAGGCATGGCAGCGATCATGCTTTCACGCGTGAGCATGCGGTCGAGCAGCGTCCTGCGCTCCGATGAGAGTTCGGAAAGACGGAACACGCGCCGCAGCAGATGCTGCTGCGCCGAGGCGCGAGCGGTGTTTTCTGTTTTTTCATCTCCGCCAGCCGCCTTCCAGGCCACGGGAGCACCAAAGGACAGTCGACGTGGCTGCACGGTCTCGCGGGCGCTGCGGATGACCGCGGTCACCGCGGAAGCGCACGGAAGCTTCTCCGCAGGCAGTCCCGAACGGAGAAGCATGCTTATATCGATACAGCAGTCGACTTCCGGCGGCGCATCCCCCTTCCGCAGCATCCGGACGGGACGCAGCGCATGGAGCTTGGACGCCGCGAAGGCTCCGCTCGCGTGGACGGTGATCTCCAGCGCAGGCGCGCTTCTGCCCTTCCCCTCCAGCGCCAACAGCGACGTGAGCAGCTGCTCGAGATCCGCGAACGCGAGAGCCGCGGCAGGGACATCGCGTTCGATAACCAGCAGGCGCAGCGTCTCCGCGGAAAAGTCCAGGCTGCCGCGCAGGAGCAGGGAGAGAAACACTGCCTGCAGGCGTGCCGCCGCGAGGGGAGAGAGGAGAAGCTGGAGCAGGTCGACCTGTTCCGGTCGCAGCATGCGGCTGTCCTGCACGACGAGGGGCAGCGCATCGTCCGGCAGACGACTGCGAAGTTCCTGCAGCTGCCGCACAATCGCCCCAGTATCCGCAGTCGAAACAGGAATATCGTACCATCCGTCGGGATGCAGTCCCGCGGTTCCCGCTCCATCCTTTGCCGCGACGAACGCACGCAGAC
>CAJXSA010000375.1 GCA_913060595.1 uncultured Ignavibacteria bacterium | reverse complement strand
GTCCGCCGACCTGGGCGTGCAGCCCTGCTCGGTGCCGCTGCGCGACACCATCATGATCGAGAACCGGGGCAACGGTCCCCTGGTATTCTACAGTGTGAGTCTCAGCGGACCCAATCCGGATCACTTCACCGTGATTCAGCCCGCGATCAACGACACCGCACAGCCGGAAAGCATGTACCCGCTGATCGTCGAATTCAATCGTCCCACCGAAGGGACAAGCGACGCCATCATACGTCTCACGCATAACGATCTGCAGGCCGGCGTGACCAACATCGATGTCACAGCGCGCAGGACGGTCGCGGAATTCGCCGTGGAGGGCGATTCCACCACAGAGTTCTTCACGCGCCTTTTCGTCGATGAAACCCGGCAGTTCACCATCCGCAACACGAGCAACCAGCCTCTGACCATCACCGACATACGCGTGGTGAAGGAGGCCTCGGTATTCTCCGCCACACCGGCGCAGACCCTTCCCGTGACGCTCGCGCCAGGACAGTCCACGGACTTCGAGGTCACCTTTACGCCCAATGCGCGCGGCCCCTTCAAGGCCGTGGTGGAAATCGAAAGCGCCCCCTGTGGCGATGTCCATGCCCTCGGCCTTACGGGGACAGGGGACACGGACGGCCTCAGTCCTGATCGCGGAGACATCATGTTCGCCCTTGATCCCTGCGCCTTCGAGGATGCCTGCGAGGACATCGTTCTCAAGAACCAGGGACTCGAGTCCGTGCGCGTGACCGGACTGAACATTTCTCAGAGCGGAAGCATCTTCCGCCTCGACCCCGCCGTCCCGACGCCATTCACGCTCGGTCCGAACGGCGAACGCACCATCACGGTGTGCGCTTCGCCCGCTCTGCTCGGCAATGAGAACGGCACGCTGATCATCAGCAGCGACGATCCCGCCTATCCCTCGCTCTCTGTCACGCTGCGAGCCACGCGCGACAGTGTGGGTGTGCAGCTGTCCGAAACCGAAATCGATTTCGGACGCAAGGCGATCTGCGACAATTCCACTCCAAGGAATCTCATCATCACCAATACCGGAAACGCGCCGGAAACCGTGAACATATCCTTCGCGGACGGCACGGCGTTCACCGCCTCCGCTGTGGGTGATGTGACCATTCCCTCGGGGAAAAACACCGGACTGTTCATCGAGTTCACACCGCCTGCCTACGGGGACTACAACGACGTTCTCATCGTGACCTCGACGACCTGCCAGGCCGAATACCGCGTCTCGCTGCACGGCGAGCTGGTCGAGCAGGTGTACACCGTGACACCCAATCCTCTCAGCTTCCCCGTCGTCAACGTGGGCGGCGCAACGACACGCGACATCACGCTTCAGAACGCGGGCGGCATGGATGCGACCATCGGCAGCATACGCATCACGCCTGCGGGAGCATTCTCCCTCGTCCCGGGCGGCGCGACACAGATCGCGGCCGGGACGTCGGAAACATACACGATTCGCTTCAATCCGCAGACCGAGAACACCTTCACGGCTTCCGCCTGTGTGATCATCAGCAGTCCCTGTCCCGATACGATCTGCGTCGATCTCGACGGGGAAGGCGTCCGCGGTACGCTCGAGGTGAATCCGCCGCTGCTGGCGTTCGGCAGCAAGGCGCAGTGCGAAAGCACGACGCTGTATGACACGCTGGTCAACACGGGCAGCGGGTCGATCACCATACTGTCGGCAACGCTCGGCGGCACGAATCCCGCGGCCTTCACCAACGTGACGCCCGTCGTCAGTCCTGAATCGATTCCCGCGGGCGGAAAGCGGATCTTCGAAATCCGTTTCGATCCCGCCATGGTGGCGGCAGATGGTCCGGTCAGCGCGGCCCTGACCATCCGCACCGATGACAACGTGCTGCCGGTCTTCGATATTCCGCTCGAAGCGACCCGCGTCTCCCTGGTCGCGGATGCAGGCGGCAGCATCAACCTCGGTACGATCGAGGTCAACAACCCGGTCACGCGCACCGTCATGCTCCGCAACAACGGAAGTGTCGCACTGTGCTACGACCGCAGTGCGGTGAACTTCGCCCCGCTTGCCTCGAGCATCCCCGCCACACCGTTCTGTATCGATCCCGGTGATTCGCTGGAAGTTGAATTCACATTCAACGCTGCGAGCGCGGGCAGCGTCATCGGCACGATGACACTGTTCGTCGACGCTCCCTGCGTCGATTCCACCGTGTTCGATTTCCGCGCCACCGTGCAGGAAGGCGCACTCACACAGATCGATACGGTCAGACTCGCGCCGGCCTTCTGGTGCGAGCAGCTGGAGTTCATCTTCGACATCCGCAGTACGTACCTCGAGGATATCACGCTCGAATCAGTTGCGCTCGAAGGCGCGGACACCGCGTCCTTCACCGTTCTGACCCCGGATCCGTCGTCACTCCCGACGAACATCGGCAGCGGAGCGACACAGGCCGTCGTCGTCCAGCTGACACCGGATGCGGTGACCAGGACGTACACGACCACCTTCGTCTCCCGCTTCACCGCTTTCGGATCACCGGTCGAGCGCCGCACCGTGCTGATTTCACGCGCAGTCGTTCCGACGCTGTCGGTGACGTCGGCGAACTTCCCGACAACGGTGCTCGGACTCTCCGGCGGAACGCAGCAACTCGTGATTGAAAACACCTGCGAACTTCCGCTCGCGGTCAGCACCGTGCAGGTCAGCGATCCTGCCTTCGTTCTGCAGGCAGTGAATCCGGCACCGCCGGTGACACTGCAGCCCGGCGGCACCATCACCGCCGACGTGGAGTTCCTTCCCCAGACCGCGGGCGTCATCATCGACAGCCTCGTCGTGACGGTGACGGAACCCTGTCCCGTATCCGCCGCCGGCCGCCTGGAAGGTGAAGGCATTCCGCAGCCCATCGTGGACGCGGTGCTGAGCCTCGGACAGTTTACGGCCGAAGTCGATGATGTCATCGACATCGCGGTGGAGGTGGACCAGGACCTCGGTCCCGCCGAAGTCACCGGCTGGACGGGAGGAATCTCCTTCAATCGCAGCATGCTGTACCCGGTGGAGGTCATCGCTGAAGGGACGCTTTCCGCCGCCATGCAGATCGACATGCAGTATGACAACGCCGACGGCGAGGTCAGGCTGACGGCCTCCGGCGCCCGTCTCGACGCGGGAGCGGGCACGCTGGTGATCGTGCGCTGCCTGGTCCTTGTCGGCAACAGCCTGTCGACACCGCTGCGCCTGTCCGAAGATTTCGCGTTCACCGAAGGGTACGCGCGTGTCACGGGCCGCAACGACGGCAGTTTCGACCTGATCGGGTACTGTCTCCCGGACGACCGTCTCATGACGGACATTCCCGGCTTCCGTCTGCATCAGAACCGTCCGAATCCCGTTTCCGCGGGCGACGCGCCGACGGCGATGATTTCCTACGAAGTCCCGGGCGACATGTCCATTACCCTCGATCTCTACGATATGATCGGGCGCCACGTCGCATCGATCGACCAGGGCTTCCGCCAGCGCGGCGTGCACACGGTGAATCTCTCCGTGTCTTCGCTCGAACCGGGAACCTACGTCTATGTCCTGCGCAGCGCGAAGCATTCTGCCGTGCGCCGCATGATCATCATGCGCTGACAGCGCATCTTTCTCCCGAACGGAAAACCCCGTTCCTTCTT
>CAJXSA010000374.1 GCA_913060595.1 uncultured Ignavibacteria bacterium | reverse complement strand
GGTCTTGTTGCTGTTGTTCTCGACGGCGTTGTCCCAGCCGTTCGCGACCATGACCATGGCAGAAACCATGTCACCGAAACCGTAGCGTGCGCGCACACCGGTGTGCGCGAAGGGAATGGCGTAACCGAACAGGAAGGAGCGGCTCATGTTGTCGTTCCAGCCGTCGTAGCCCTCGATCAGCTCATAGCCCATGTGCGTGAGAAATTTTCCGGCGTCGACGGTGAGGCCGTCACCGACGGGCACGATGTAGGTCGCATAGGCCTGCAGCACGTCGATGTTCTGTCCGCCGAACAGTCCGCTGGATGCCGTGTACTGCGGCAGCGCACCGGTGATCAGGTCGAAGCGGAAACCCGCGTCGCCGGCCTTCTCGGCATCGTGCTGCAGCACGAGCTGGAAAACGTCGAAGGCGAAGCTGTTGTGCTTCTGATCGAAGATGCGGTACCCGTTGTACATGGATGCAGGTGTGTTGAGATTGTAGGTGAAGGAGGAGGAGACGTAGCCGTGCATGGCGACGTTCTCGTACCATGGCGTTTCCTGGGCGGTCAGCTGTGTTGTGCCGCCAAGCAGGAGGATAGCCAGAAGGGTGGAAAGGATATTCTTCATCAGATGCCCTCGATATATGCTTGTTCTCCGTGAAGGGATTCGTCCAGGCTCGCCTCTTCCAGGTCGGAAGTGCGGACCGGTGTGATCTTGTTGATGACCGCGAGCGCAGCCCAGGTGAAACCGAAGGCGTAGACGCTTGCGATAACGACGGCAACGACTTCCTTGAAGAAGAAATCCGCGCCGCCGAACAGGAGGCCGTCCGCGCCTGCGGCGTTGACCGCGGTGCTGCCGAACAGTCCGAGTGCGATGGTGCCGAGTATGCCACCGACACCGTGAACGCCCCAGACGTCCAGTGCGTCGTCCCAGTTCAGCTTGTTCTTCATCGCGACCGCGAAGTAGCAGATGACACCGGATGCGATGCCGATGATCACCGCACTGCTGGTGGAGACGAAGCCTGCGGCAGGCGTGATGGTCGCGAGTCCGGCGACCGCGCCGGTGAGCAGTCCGACGAACTTGGGTTTTTTCTCAATGGTCCATGCCAGGATCAGCCAGGTGACACCGGCGAAGGAAGCCGCGACGTCCGTGTTCAGAAAGGCCAGCGCGGTGATCTGGTCGACCTGCAGCTCGCTGCCGGCGTTGAATCCGTACCAGCCGAACCACAGCAGGCCTGTGCCGAGTGCCACGAGCGGAATGCTGTGCGGACCGTGCTCGACGACTTTCCGCTTCCCGACGAAGAACACGGAGGCGAGGGCCGCCATACCCGCGATGGCATGCACCACGATACCGCCGGCGAAGTCCAGCACGCCCCACTGTGCGAGGATGCCGCCGCCCCAGACCATGTGAACGAAGGGGAAATAGACGAAGAGCAGCCACACCACGAGGAAGATCAGGTAGGCCTTGAAGGTAACGCGGTTCGTGAATGCACCGGTGATCAGTGCGGGGGTGATGATGGCGAACATCATCTGGTATGCGATGAATACCAGCAGCGGAATGTTGTTCTGTCCGCTCCCGAACACGTCGTCAATGGCGACGCCGCTCAGGAAGGCGTGATCGAGATTTCCGATGATGCCGCCGATATCCCCGCTGAAGCACAGCGAGTAGCCGACCGCGAACCACAGCACCGTCGTGATGCCCATGGAAACGAAACTCTGAATCATGATGGAAAGGACATTTTTCCGACCGACGAGTCCGCCGTAGAAGAAGGCGAGCCCGGGCGTCATGAGCATGACGAGAGAGGTTGCGACCAGCATGAAGCCGGTATTCCCCGTGTCAAACATGGCAAGCTCCAAGAATGGTGAGATGTGCCCCCGCGCGACCCGCGATGTGCGGGAAGGACAGAGGATAACGTGCTCTGAAATTATGGTGCTCGTTGCAGGGGGAAAATAGTCTGACTCCGATTCTCCCGTAGGGAGTCACTCGACAGGAATGTAGGGGAATCCCTACGCGGGCGAAGGGATTCCCGGGACAGCGGCATGTGCTCAGTCGAGGAGATCGTGCTTGATCGCGTAATGCGAGAGTTCGACGTTGTTGCGCAGGTCCATTTTTTCGAGGATGCGGGCGCGGTAAGTCGTGATGGTCTTCTCACTGAGAATAAGATCTTCCGCGATTTCCTTGAGCGTTTTGCCCGCGGCGAGCATGCGCATCACCTGGAACTCGCGGTTGGACAGCGTGTGATGCGGCGCTTCGTCCCGGTCGTTCTCAATGGCGTCGGCGAGACGCTCCGCGACGCTGGGACTGATGTAGCGTCCCCCGGCGGCGACCTTGTGAATGGCGCTGATCAGCTCCGCGGCGGCGCTTTCCTTGGTGAGGTAGCCGGAGGCGCCGGCGCGCAGCACGCGCACGGCATACTGGTCCTCCGGGTGCATGCTGACGATCAGCACGGGGAGATCCGGTTTCACTTTGCGAATTTCGGCGAGTATGTCGAGTCCGCTGCGGCCGGGCATGGAGATGTCGAGGATGACCACGTCGCAGCTGCTGTGCAGTATTTTCTGCATGGCTTCGTTCCCGCTGCCCGCTTCGTCGATCACGCGCAGCTCGCGGTGTTTGCCGAGTATCTGCTTGAGTCCTTCGCGAAAGAGAACGTGGTCGTCGGCGATGAGGATTTTGATCATTGCCTGTGCTCCTGTGCTGCCGTGGGAATGTGAACGCGTACCGTCGTCCCCCGTCCCGGTTCTCCGGTGATGCTCACGTCGCCGTCGAAATACTGGGCGCGCTCCCGGATGCCGATCAGGCCGAAGGAGGCGGGATTGTCGATTTCCTCGGACCGGATGCCCCGGCCGTCGTCCCGGATGGTGAGGCGCACGGTGTTCGCTTCTTCGCAGAGTTCGATGCGCACGCTGTCAGCCCTGGCGTGCCGGGCGACATTGGTGAGCGTCTCCTGGAAAATGCGGAAAACCGCAGTGGCGCGATCAGGGTCCAGCGTCAGTTCGGGCGGGGAAATCGACAGGGCGCAGCGCATGCCGGAATGCCGCTGAAACTCCTCGGTCTGCCACTCGATCGCGGCGGAGAGTCCGAGGTCGTCGAGAAGACCGGGACGCAGCTGTGAGATAATGCGTTTGACCGACTGTATGGTGGTATCGATGTCGTCGAGCATCGCAGAAAAACGGGTGCGGGTGCCTTCGCTGCCGCCCGGGAGGTCTTCCTGAAGCAGGGCGAGGTGCAGCTTGAGCGAGGTCAGACGCTGTCCGAGTTCGTCGTGAATCTCCCGGGCGACGCCCTTCCGTTCCTCTTCGCGCACGCCCTGCAGGTGCCGCGAAAGGTTGCGGAACTGCTCCTGCGATCGCTGCAGCCGTTCCTCGGCGCGGCGCCGTTCGCCGATCTCGTCCTCCAGTCGCGAGGTGTGGAAACGAATCTTGTCGGCCATCGTGTTGAACGTTTCTGCGAGTATGCCGATTTCATCCTCCGATCCGACGACGGCGCGCCGGTCAAGCGCACCGCGGCCGAATTGCTCCGCCGCGTCGGTGAGCGCGCGGATCGGGCGGGCGATGGTCTGTGATATCAGGAATCCCGCGCTGACGGCGAACAGCAGAATGATCAGCCCGCTGAGAATCAGCTGTTCACGCAGCTCGTAGACGGAACGAAA
>CAJXSA010000373.1 GCA_913060595.1 uncultured Ignavibacteria bacterium | reverse complement strand
AGGATGCGCAGTCCCGCCTGTGGATCAGCACCAACCAGGGGATATCCCGTTTCGACATGCGCAGCGAAAGCTTCCGCAACTACACGCAGCTCGACGGTCTGCAGAGCAATGAATTCAACGGCGGCGCGTACTTCCGGTCCGCATCCGGCGAGATGTTCTTCGGCGGCATCAACGGCGTCAACGCTTTCTACCCGGAGAACGTGCATGAAAACGGCTTCATCCCGCCTGTTTACATCACCGATGTGAAAGTGTTCAACCGCAGCCTCCCCATCGGCGGCGACAGTCCCCTGCAGCGGCATATCTCGGAAACCGACGAAATCGTGCTTTCCCACGATCAAAACGTGTTTTCCATAGACTTCGTCGCGCTCAATTTCACTGTCCCGAGCAAGAACCGCTACCGCTTCATGATGGAGGGGGTGGACGAGGACTGGATTGAAGTCGACGCCGATCGCCGGAGCGTGCCCTTCATGAACCTGCCGCCGGGCACCTATGTGTTCAAGGTCATGGGAGCCAACAACGACGGACTCTGGAATCCCGATCCCGCGACATTGCGCGTGGTCATCACCCCGCCGTTCTGGCAGCGCTGGTGGTTCCGCCTGCTCCTCGCCCTGCTTCTTCTCGCGCTCGGATATGTCTGGTTCCAGCGGCGCCTGCGGAACGTGCGCATGAAAACCGAGCTGCAGACCGCGCATGACGCGCAGATGTCAATCATGCCGCAGGAGGATCCCTCGGTGCCGGGTTACGATATTTCTGGGCACTGCTCACCGGCCTTCGAAGTCGGCGGGGATTTCTTCGACTATTTCTGTCTGCAGAAGGGGGAGCTGTTCTGTGTCGCGGTGGGAGATGTGTCGGGCAAGGCGATGAACTCCGCCATGACCGCCGTGCTGTCGAGCGGCATGCTCGCCGCGCAGGCGGAGCAGTCTGCGAGCGTCGGCGACATACTGACACATCTGAACCGGCCGATGTACGGCAAAACCGATCGCAGCATGTTCACCGCGCTGTGCCTGCTCGGACTGCACGTGGGCGGATCCGCCGTTCGCTTCACCAACGCCGGACTGCCGCATCCCCTGCTCCTGCGTGACGGTACGGTGGAAACGCTCTCCTTCGACGGACCGCGTCTGCCGCTCGGTTCCATGCCCGACCTGCAGTACGGGGAGCAGGACATCGCACTGCGGACGGGCGACGTGCTCGTCGTGTATACCGACGGACTGTCGGAAGCGATGGACAGCGGCCGCAGATTCTACGGCAGTGAACGCCTGGCGGACGCGCTCGCACGGCTCGACGCCCAGGCTCTCGATGCGGCCTCCATCAAGCAGTACATTCTCGACGATGTGCAGCGCTTCACGGGCGGTGCGTCGCGACATGACGACATGACCGTCGTGGTCGTCAAGGTGGTCGCGTATGAATAATCGTGCCGCCTTTCTTGCGCCTTATCCTTCCCCTCCGTATCGTATCCCATCTTCATCTACATAACCTGGAGCTTCCATGAGCATGATGAAAGAGTTCAAGGAATTCGCCGTCCGCGGAAACGTGATCGACATGGCCATCGGCATCGTCATCGGCGCGGCGTTCGGCACCATCGTGAAATCCTTCGTGGCCGACGTGGTCATGCCTCCCATCGGTGTGCTGCTGGGCGGCGTGGATTTTGCAGAGCTGGTGATCGTCGTCAAGGAGGCGGTCGGCGAAACGCCTGCCGTCACCGTCAACTACGGCACATTCTTCATGACCATCTTCGACTTCATCATCATCGCCTTCGCCATCTTCATGGTGGTCAAGGGCATGAACAACATGAAGCGCAAGAAAGAAGAAGAAGCAGCAGCAGATCCTCCTCCTCCTCCCGCCGAGGAAGTCCTGCTGACGGAAATCCGCGACCTGCTCAAGAAAGACAACGGCTGACCGGTCACTCTTCCCGGGTCCCGTCCTTGTCCGTTCGGCGTCATGCACGTATGTTGTCATGACGCCATTTTTTTTCACCGCATCCCTGCCTGTACATGCTCGATTCCCTCGCGACACTCGCCCTGCTGGTGGGACTGGAACTGGTCCTCGGCATCGACAACATTCTCGTCATTTCCATCTTCGTCTCCCGTCTCGAGGAGCACAGACGCAACACCGCGCGCATCGTGGGACTGGCACTCGCGCTCGTCGCACGCATCGCCATGCTGGGACTGGTGCTGGTCCTCGCGCATCTGACCGACCCCGTGTTCGTCGGACTGTCGGTGCGGGACATGCTGCTGCTCAGCGGCGGGCTTTTCCTATTGTACAAGGCCGTGCGGGAAATACACGCGACCGTCGAGCTGCACGAGGAGGAAGTGCACGGGAAGGCCGCGGCAGGATTCGCCTCAGTCATCACGCAGATCGTGCTGCTCGACATTGTCTTTTCCCTCGATTCCGTCATTACGGCCATCGGCCTCACCGAAGAAGTGTGGGTGATCGTCGTCGCCGTGGTGGCGTCCTTCGCCGTCATCCTTGCGTTCGCAAAGCGCATCGGCGATTTCATCCTGCGTCACCCCGCCCTCAAAATCCTTGCCCTCGCCTTCCTGGTCACCATCGGCGTGACGATATTCATGGAGGGACTGCATCAGGACGTGCCGAAGGCCTACATCTATCTGCCGATGGGCTTCGCGCTCCTCGTCGAGCTGCTGCAGATGCGGTACAGCCACAATCGCCGCAGGCGCGAGGGCAGGCCCAACGATCCCCCGGTCAAGCGCCGCAACGTCATCCGCGACGTGACACCGGGCGACTGACGCCAGACACGACAACGCCAGAATTCATTCACCAAAGGAGCACGCATGTCCCATCACACGATTCAGCTTCCCCGTCCCGACGAATACGCCCCGTATTTCCAGACCTATCTCGATGCGCTGCCCGCAGGAGATCTGATGGAGATTCTGGAAAAGCAGATGCACATCATGCTCGACCTGCTGCTGGGCATGACGGACGAGCAGGCGGAATTCCGCTACGCGGAAGGGAAGTGGAGCGTCAAGGAAGTGATCGGACACATGATCGACACCGAGCGCATTTTCGCCACGCGTGCGCTCTGTTTCGCACGCGGCGAGGCGGCGGATCTCCCGGGGTACGACCAGGATGTGTATGTCGCGGCCGGCATGTTTGACGCGCGATCACGCGGCAGCCTTTCCGGCGAGTATGAGCAGCTGCGCAAATCGCACCTGTTTCTTTTTTCCACCTGGAACGAGGAAGTGCAGCAGCGGCGGGGCAAGGCGGACGGCAAGGAAATGTCCGTGCGCGCCGTGCCCTGGATCATCGCCGGCCACGAGCGCTATCATCTCGCCATACTGAATGAGCGGTACATCTCCCGTTTCGCCGGCTGACACCGCGGCATCCGCCGCGACCGGTGGGTTCTGCAACGTCGTCAAGGATTGAACATGTTGCTTCGCGCCCCGTTCCGCCGTGCGGTGCGGGGCGTTTTCATGCGGGAGGTGAGGGGATGGGGATCAGAGAATGCCGAAGTACAGGAGCACTGCAAGCAGGTACGCGAGCATGCCGATGATGGTCAGGACCATCTCGGCCTGCTGCGTGTCGTCGTGGACCTCGCGAAGGATGAGGTCCTCCTCGCCGAGGCGCTGTCTCTGCAGGAAATCGTACATCACGTTGCCCACGCCCCTGCACAGTGCCTGGTAGGACACGCGTTCACGCTG
>CAJXSA010000372.1 GCA_913060595.1 uncultured Ignavibacteria bacterium | reverse complement strand
CTTTCATTTCCACGAAATGGATTTCTCCGCCGTCCGATTCGATGTAGGGACGGATCTGAACGTTGATCACTTCTTCGATCTGCGTTTCCAGTGTTGCCTGTTCTGACATGTGTGCTCCTGGGTAATACAGTGTGTTCAAGCATGCAAAACTTACAAAAAATGTCCGCATCCGGCAATGACTTTCGGACCGCCCCCTCCGGTTTCCCGTCCGCTGCCGGCCGGGTGATATTGCTTTTTCCGGCACACGGCACTAAGTTGTAAAACTCCGGGGCCCTTAGCTCAGTTGGTTAGAGCAGTGGACTCATAATCCATTGGTCGCAGGTTCAAGTCCTGCAGGGCCCACTCTCTGCTTCCACATCTCTTGGAAGCAGTGAATGCACGATGGGCCGCTCCTCACGGATGCGGCCCATTGTTATTTGCTGCGCTGTGCACCGATGCGGAGACCGGCGCCCGGTGGAATCATCATTCCGCGGGCGGAACGTAATCCACGCTGGCGATCTCTCCGCCCTCGTCGAGCTTGAAGAAGGCGAGCACCTGTTTATTGAGAAAATCGTCGGTGGAGGGATCCATCAGGTTCAAGCGATACTCGTTGATGAGCATGATCTGCATCTTGATCCATTCGTCCCAGCACTCCTGGCAGGCATTGGCAAGCAGCTTTTCTCGCACCTCACCCCTGTAAAAAGCCGGCTTCTGTACGGCATCCTTTTCCTGGCCGCAGCGGGAACATGCAATAACAGGCAATGGCGGTCTCCTTTCGTTAATGGCGGTCACCTAAAACTACGGAACTGACAGCCGATGGCAAAACCCGGAACGGCACCGTCAGCCGGACGGCGAAAAAAATCCCGCCTGCAGGAGGCGGGATTATCATCGGTGAAATGTGAAGATTACGGTCCGACACGCCGACTCAGTGTTTTTTCATCGGCCTGCCGCAAGGAAAAATTCATGTGCCGCGCCATGCGAATGGTATCGAACTGGGCATCACGCTCCTTCGGGAGATGCGAATGATGCACCTTGTTGAGAAGTCCGATGGCATGCACAGTGAATCTTTCCGACAACGGTAACGCAACTCTCCTCATAGAGGTCTCCAGGGTGAAACATCAGCAACACACAGTGCCCCATTATAGACAACATGCGGCAAAGACTCAATCCCGAATTCCATGCATGCAGGAATTCATGACCAATACTGCCGCGACCCCTTGAGCGGCCGCGCATCGGGACAGCGATGCAAAAAAATCCCCCGTCACGGTGCTGCCGGACGGGGGATGCCTGCATTTTGTATGTCAGAAATGATCAGCCGAGATAGGAGCGGAGCTGTTTGCTGCGGGAGGCGTGGCGGAGACGGCGTATGGCCTTTTCCTTGATCTGCCGCACGCGTTCGCGGGTCAGATTGAATTTCTCACCAATTTCCTCCAGTGTCAGCGAATGCTCGCGGTCGAGCCCAAAATACAGGCGAATGACTTCCGCTTCACGCTCACTGAGCGTGGCCAGTGCGCGGCGCACTTCGACCTTCAGCGATTCCGTCATCAGCGTGTTGTCGGGATTGGGCTGGCGATCGTCCTGGATGACGTCCAGCAGCCTGTTGTCTTCACCCTGCGCGAACGGCGCGTCCACGGAAATGTGACGGCCTGAGATTTTCAGGGTGTCGGCTACTTCGAACAACGTCATGTCCAGCTCCTCGGCCAGTTCGCTGGCGCTGGGCTCGCGCTCGTAGCTCTGCTCGAGTTCGCTGAACTTCTTCCCGATCTTGTTCAGGGCGCCGACGCGGTTGAGCGGCAGACGCACGATGCGTGACTGCTCGGCGAGTGCCTGCAGAATGGACTGCCGGATCCACCATACCGCGTAGGAGATGAACTTGAACCCGCGCGTTTCATCAAAGCGCTTCGCCGCCTTGATAAGTCCCAGGTTCCCCTCGTTGATCAGATCACCGAGCGAAAGCCCCTGGTTCTGGTACTGCTTCGCGACCGACACGACGAAACGGAGATTGGCCTTGGTAAGTTTTTCGAGGGCGGACTGTGCACCGCCGCCGCCGGCCTTGATCTTCTTGGCAAGCTCGATCTCCTCGTCGGGCGTCAGCAGATCGACTTTGCCGATCTCCTGCAGGTATTTGTCCAGGGACTGACTTTCCCGGTTGGTATACTGTTTCGATATTCTCACTCTATCACCTGGTTGTGATATAGATACACATGCATGAGCGATTGTCGCGTCTGCTGTCCGTCGAATTCAACGACGGTCTGTCTCATCCTGTTCCGGAAGACCGCAGCCTTCCTTTCTACAACATCGCCCCCGACAATGGAATTCCCGGGAAGGGAGATCAGTGCGAGCACTGCCAGACCCATGCTGCGAGGCGCCGTCACGCCGTGCGATTGCCCTGCGACGCAGGACACCGGCCGGACATGACACAGCCCTTTTCCGACAGGGCGGAAAGGGCAAACTTCAATATGCAATAAAGCGGGAAAACTGTCAACAGGAAAAACCGCGCGTGCCGTATGGAAAAGAGGCAATACCGCGGACGAAAGAACAGGGGATGTTACACGACTTTCACACAATTACCGCCATCGGCGACGGCGCGATCGAGCGCCTGCCGGGCAAGCTTCAGGATATGATCGGTGTCCGTGGACTGGCTGAGTGTGCAGCCCGCGATGCTGACGGAGATCGAGAAGTTTGATCCGCCGTGCGAGACAACATTGGACGCCACGTTCTTGCGAATCTTCTCTCCGCGCAGATACGCGTCTTCGGGAGACGAATGCATGAGCAGCACACCGAAGGTGACCGCGTCGTAGCGGCCCACCACGTCGTAGGGACGAACGTGCTCCTGCAGGGTTCCGCCAATCTTGAAGAGCAGATCCTCGATACGATGCTGCCCGTGCTTCTGCACGAGTTCGTCCGGGCCGTCGAGCTTCACCAGGAAGAAGACGGCGCTGTCACCGCGTTCCCGGATGCGTTCCTGTTCCTCACCGAGGCGCCGGAGAAGCAGGCTGCGGCTGGACGTCTGCGTCTCCTCGTCAAGCAGCAGATGCTTGCGGGTGTATTCATGCAGGCGGGCGTTTTCTATTGCATTGCCGGTGGAAACCGCGATGCGGCGCAGGATGGCCAGGTCCTGCTCCGCGTACTGATGGTTTTCCCGGTACTCGACGAGTATCATCCCGTAGAACGCGCGCGGGGTGACCAGCGGCACTGCGCAGAGCTGACCGAAGGAATTGATGGCTTCCTTTTCATGGAAGCGGTAGGCCGGGGGCGCGGGTGCGTCGATGATGACGCCGGCCGCGCTGTCCAGCGCTTTTTTCAGCACCGACCCCTCCATGTCCACCGTGACACCTTCCGAGATGTACGGCAGGTTCGCCGCCTTCGCGAGGCTCTTGACAACGATCCAGGATTTGCGCTCGGGACTGTGCAGCACGACCGCGATGTAATCCCAGTCCATGATCTCACTCACGGCTTTGGCAGCGACCGTGGAAATGCCGTACGCGTCGTGATTGTTCTCAATCCCTTCGCGCAGGTGATCGAGCACGCCAAGCATGCGGGCGTCCGCTGCCAGGTCGAATTTCTGATTGTAACTGCCGAGAAGGAGATTGATCAGGGACGTGACACGCCCGATGGAGGCGACTGTTTCGAGTCCGAAGGCGTCGGCCGCCTTGCTGTCAGCAGCGAGCACAGCGATGACTTCGCCATTGAAG
>CAJXSA010000371.1 GCA_913060595.1 uncultured Ignavibacteria bacterium | reverse complement strand
AAGCCGGTACGACATGGCGGACTACCTGACGGACGTCGTGCTGCTTCCGCAGGCACCTTCGGTGGGCAGCAGCGTCGCGGATTCGCCGCTGGTAAAAAACATCGATGTCGACGTCCTCGCGGTCATCCGCGACGGCCAGCGCCTCGAGGTCGATATCGGCAGCATTGTGCTGGAGGCGGACGACATCCTGCGGCTTCGCTGCGACGTGCAGCAGATCCAGAAGCTCAAAAACAGTGTGGGCTGTCACGTCAAAGGCGACAAGCCCCTGCGCGACGAGGACTTCGACGCCGACGAGCTGGCGCTGCTCGAAGTGATCATCGCACCGAACGCGCCGCTGGAAGGACAGAGCATCCGAAGCGTGAATTTCCGCAAGACCTTTCGCGCGACGGCGATCGCGCTGCGGCATCGCGGCGAACTGCTGCACGAAGGCTTCCGCGACACCCGCTTGAGCGCGGGAGACGCCATCCTGGTCGAGGCCCTGCAGCGTGACGCTGATCTTCTCAAAACGGACGCCAATTTCGTCGTCACTTCCGAGGTCGATGTGCCGTCCTACCGGCGCTCCCGTCTCACCGCGGCACTGCTGATCACCATTGCCGTCATCGTGACAGCGGCTCTCGAGATACTGCCCATCGCCGCCGCCGCGGTTGCGGGTGCCATGATGCTGGTGGCCACACGCAGCATCACCCTGGAAGAAGCCTATCGCGCGGTGGAATGGAAAGTGATTTTCCTGCTCGGCGGCATCATCTCCCTCGGCATCGCGATGGAAAAAACCGGGCTGGCGACGGTGATGTCCAACGGACTCATCGATTACATCGGCGACTTCGGTCCCACCGCCCTTCTCGCCGCGATATACCTGCTCACCACGATGCTCACCGGCGTCATGTCCAACAACGCCACGGCCATTTTGATCGCCCCGATCGCCCTGGCCGCGGCCGAAGCCACCGGCATCAGCGCGCGTCCGCTGCTGATCGCGGTCACCTTCGCGGCCAGCGCCAGCTTCCTCACGCCCGTGGGCTACCAGACCAACACCATGATATACGGCGTGGGGCAATACCGCTTCAGCGACTTCCTGAAAGTCGGCACGCCGCTGACCCTGCTGTTCTGGGTCATGACCGTTTTCCTGATCCCCGTATTCTTCCCGTTCTGAGGCACGACATGGAACAGTTCGAACATATTCTCAACCAGATCATCGACTTCTTCCAGATGACGCTGTTCACGCTGGGGAAGACCCACGTCTCTGTCTGGTCCATCCTGTACGTCGTGGCGGCCAGCATCCTGCTGTTCTGGCTGACCGGGAAGCTGAACAAGCTTCTCGTCTACCGCGTCATGGCGAAAAGCAAGATCGACCTCGGCACGCGCGCGGCGCTGGGATCGTTCATTCGCTATTTCGTGCTCACCATCGGCTTCATCATCCTACTGCAAACGGCGGGCATCAATCTCAGCAGCCTCACGGTGCTGCTCGGCGCCCTCGGTGTCGGTATCGGTTTCGGCCTGCAGACCATTACCAACAACCTGATCAGCGGACTGATCATCTTCCTCGAGCGCCCGATAAAAGTGGGCGACCGCATCGAGGTGGCGGACGTGGAAGGCAATGTCACGGACATCTCCATGCGCGCGACGGAGATTCTCACGAACGACAACATTTCCATCATCGTGCCCAACTCGGAATTCATTTCCGGCACTGTCATCAACTGGAGCCACTCCGATCGCAACGTGCGCTTCAATTTCCCGATCGCCGTTTCCTACAAGGAAGACGCGGAGCGGGTACGCGACGTGCTCAAGGAGGTGGCCGTGCGGGAAGACGCCGTGCTGAAGGATCCGCCCCCCGACGTCCTGCTCAAGGAATTCTCCGACAGCGCCATTATCTTCAACCTGCGCGTGTGGACCCGGGATCTCACCGACAGACCGGGCGTGCTCAGGAGCCGCCTGTACTATGCGATCGCCCGCAGCTTCCGCGAGCACGACATCGAATTCCCCTATCCCCAGCGCGACCTGCACATCAAGGAATTTCCCGCCGGCGCGATCGCACCGACCGGGGAATGATTCAGGCCGAGACATGGCCACAGGCAGGAACGCACGGCACAGTATACACCCTTTCACAGGTAGCACCATGACTGCGGAACACGCAAGCAACGACGCCCTGTACCGGCTTGACAGGCAGTATCATCTGCAAACGTATAACAGGTTTCCCATCGCGTTCTCGCACGGAAAGGGAGCACGGGTCTGGGACGTCGAAGGAAAGGAATACATCGACGCGCTCGCTGGCATCGCCGTGAACAGTCTCGGGCATGGCCACCCCGCCGTCGTCAGCGCCGTGCGTGAGCAGGCGGAAAAACTGATGCATATTTCCAATTATTTCGTGAGCGAACCGCAGGTGCGTCTCGCACAGCTGCTCGTGGAAATCTCCGGCATGGACCGGGTGTTCTTCTCCAACAGCGGCACCGAGTCCATCGAGGGCGCATTCAAGTTCGCGCGCAAGTCCGCACACGCCCGTGGGCGCGGCGGCGGCATCATCTCCATGGAACGATCCTTCCACGGACGCACCCTTGCCGCCATCGCCACCGGCGGGGAGCGCATGCAGCGCGGGTTCGGACCCATGCCCCCGGGCTTTACGCGCGTGCCTTTCAACGATCTCGCGGCCGTCGAAGCCGCCATCACCGACGACACCGCCGCAGTGGTGGTCGAACCGGTGCAGGGTGAAGGAGGCATTCACGTGGCGGACGCGGCCTTTCTCTCCGGTCTCCGCGCGCTCTGCGACCGCACGGGCGTCCTGCTCATTTTCGATGAAATCCAGTGCGGCGTCGCGCGCACAGGGAAGATGTTCGCCAAGGACATCTACGGCGTGCAGCCGGACATCATGACGCTGGCCAAGGGACTCGGTGGCGGCATCCCGATCGGCGCCGTCCTGCTGCGAGAACAGGTGGCCAAGACAATGGAATTCGGTGACCACGGCTCCACCTTCGGTGGTAATCCGCTGGCCACGGCCACGGCGCTGGCGACCATGCGCACGCTGATCGCGGAGGATGTCGCGACGCAGGCACAGCGCAAGGGCGCCTGGCTGCGTGCGGCACTTGAGAAGCTCAGAGAGAAGCACGCATCCGTTCGCGAGGTTCGCGGACTCGGCCTGATGATCGGTGTGGAATTCACCTTCCCCACCAGGCCGCTCATGCTCGCCATGATAGAGCGTGGCGTGCTGGCCAACGCGACTGCCGAGAACGTGCTGCGGCTCGTCCCGCCCCTCGTCATCACCGACGAAGAAATGCGGACGGTGGTCGATGTCGTCGACGCCGCCATCACCGACGTGATGAAACAGGAATAGAAATACCCCTGTGTCCCTGCGTGAAAAACCGTATTATTAGGCGGTTTTCCACTGTACGGAGTCTGCCGTGAAGCTTCCCTCCCTCGATCAGATCGCAGTCGCAGCGGCACAGGCACTGCGCCGCTTCCCCGCCGTCATGCTCACCGCTGTCATCGGGACGACCGCCGCCGTGCTGCTCGCGAATGACACGACGGTTTCCGAACCGCTGTGGGCCATCCGCGTGCTCTACGGTGCGCTGGTCGCATTGCCGCTGGTCTTCGGACTCGCGCTGCTGACGGAAAAGCGCCGCTGGAGCGGCCCGCTTTCCATTGCAATCCGCGGCGGAGGCATGCTTCTCGGTGCGCTGTACGCGTGGAGTCTTCCGGAAAACATT
>CAJXSA010000370.1 GCA_913060595.1 uncultured Ignavibacteria bacterium | reverse complement strand
GTATACGGCACTGGCGAAAGGAGCGGACCAGGTCATACGACTGGGCGGGGACGCAGACCGCGTGTCTGCCGCTGCCGCTGCCTCGGCATACGCCGATCTCTACCGTGAGGGAAGCTATGATCTCATCCTGACCGGTGTGCAGGCCATTGACGATCTCGACGGGCCTGTCGGCGCGCACCTTGCCGCGAAGCTGCAGCTGCCGTACGTCGGTGTGGTCAGCGGCATGTCGGCCGACGCTCCCGGCGGTGTGCACGTTCGGAAGGAGTACCCGGGGGGCTTGCTGACGGTTCTGCACGTGGATTTGCCCGCGGTCATCGGCATACAGAGTGCGACGAAGCCACCGCGTTACGTGCCGATCGCGAAAATCCGCCAGGCGTCGAAAAGCGGTGAGATACATGAACGCGCGATGCCGCCGCGGTCCGACATGCCCGTGCAGGTGCGCGCACTTCGCAAACCTGACTCCGGCGCGCATGCCGAAATGATCGAGGGCGGGAGCGAGGAGATTGCAGACCGCCTGCTGCAGCTGTTTTCTGAACATGGACTGGTGAGGTGAACATGGCCACGGATATTTTCGTCATCGTCGAGCAGCTCCAGGGCGGCATCACGGATATCTCCTTTGAAATGCTCGGGAAGGGAAAGCAGCTCGCGCGTGAAGGCGGCGGGCAGCTTTACGCAGTGCTCGCCGGGTACGAGCACGATGCATTGATTTCGGAACTGGGCGTCGCCGACGTGGTGCTCACTTTCAGCGACGAGCAGCTCGAACATTTCTGTCCCGCGCAGCATCTTGCGCTGCACGCGAAAGAAATCACCGCATTCGCACCGAAACTGATCCTGATCGGCTCGACGTCCACCGGGCTTGACCTGGCCGCGTCGCTGTCCGCGCAGCTCGGCATTCCGATGATTTCGTCCTGTACGGACCTGCATTACGAAGACGAAGCGCTCGTCTGCGTCAGCCAGATGTACGGCGGGAAGCTGATGATCGAGAGCACCGTGTCTGCGCCGTCGGCCATCGTGCAGGTGCTCCCGGGTGCTTTCCGGATGGAGGAAGGCCGGCAGGAGGGGACACCGCAGATCATGCAGCGTGATTCGGACCTGGAGCCCGAGCGCTTCGCCATGCGCTTCGAAAGCTATGTCCGACCGGAGGGCGGCGACATCGATATCACGCAGGCGCCTGTGCTGGTTTCCGTCGGACGCGGCATTCAGCAGCAGGACAACATCGAACTGGCGGAGGAACTCGCCCGGGCGCTCGGCGGCGCGGTGTCCTCTTCACGTCCGGTCGTCGACCAGGACTGGCTTCCCATCACGCGGCAGGTCGGCAAATCAGGCATGAACGTCAAACCGCGCCTGTACCTGGCGCTCGGCATCAGCGGCGCCCCGGAGCATGTCGAAGGAATGAAGGATGCCGAGCTTATCGTGGGAATAAACACCGATCCCGACGCGCCGATATTCAACGTCGCGCATTACGGTGTCGTCGCTGACGTGTTCGACGTCGTGCCGGTGCTTACAGAGAGACTGGCGGAGAAGGTGCAATGAACGGCGCGGAAGTCGGCCGCGACACGCTCATGTACATGCCTCCGTGGGCGGTTCTGCTGTTCTACATCCTGACCGCGGTCAGCGTCGGGGTGTTCACGTGGGGTGCGGTGCGCATGTACCGCCGCTACCGGCAGGGCAGGCGGGACATCCGCCTGCGCGTCGGCGTGCGGGATTTCCTGCGCAGCGCGCTGCGCGCACTGGGCAATGTCACCGTCCTGCGGGACGACCGCTTCGCGGGATTCGCGCATCTGTTCGTCCTGGTCGGCTTCGTTGTGCTCTTCGTTGGAACGCTGATCGTGCTTGTCGACCGGGACATACTCCAGTTCGTTCTTCCGTCGTGGGTGTTCTGGAAAGGGGATTTCTATCTGGGATTCTCCCTGCTCATGGACCTCGCCGGCGTCATGCTGCTTGTCGGCATTCTGATGATGGGTGTGCGACGCGCCTTCTTTCGCCTTCCGCAGCTGCAATATTCTTCCCGTTTTCGTACCGAGGCCTCCCGGCGTTCCCTGGTGGTGGGTGACTGGCTTTTTCTCGCTCTGCTGATCGCGATAGTCATGGGCGGATTCCTGCTGGAGGGACTCCGCCTCGCGACCGGCAGACCGGAATTCGAAGCCTGGTCCCCGGTGGGTTGGTCAATCTCCGATCTCCTGCGCAGCGCGGGAGTGGGAAGCTCGGAGGCCTCGGCACTGTATCCTGCGGCGTGGTGGACACACAGTCTCGCATCCCTGGCACTGGTGGCCGCCGTCCCCTGGACCAAGGCGGCGCACATGCTGCTCTCCACGGTCAGTCTCGCGTGGTATGACGAGTCCCTCGCGCGCAATCTTCCGGCACCTCCCGACGGGGAGGCCGCCGGGTATGAGCGCTGGCAGGACATGACCTGGAACGAGCTGGTCAGTCTCGACGCCTGCATCCGCTGCGGCCGCTGTCACGTTCGCTGTCCCTCCGCCGAAGAGCGGCTTCCCCTCTCGCCTCGGGAAGTCATCCTGGAAGTGCGTGATCATGTTCGCGTGGCCGGTGTGCAGAGCGCCGTATCCAACGGGAACGGGAATGGCAACGGGACGGCGGCCGCGACAGATGCGCAAACGCTTGGCACGCTGCTTCCGACCGAAACACTGTGGTCCTGCACGAGCTGCGTCAACTGCGCGGCACACTGCCCGGTCGGGGTCAATCACGTTCCGTTGATGGTGCAGCTCCGACGTGCCGCGGTGAACCGCGGGGAGGTGGACGAGCAGCTGCAGCAGACGCTCATCCAGCTGCTGCGCAGTGGAAACGCGATGGGGAAATCCGATCGCATGCGCGCGAAGTGGACGGCGGGCCTGCCGTTCAAGATCCGTGATGCGCGTCGTGAAGCGGTCGAATGGCTGTGGTTCGTCGGCGACAACGCATCCTATGACCCGCGGGTGCAGGAGAGCACACGCAATGCGGCGCGTCTGTTCGAGGCGGCGGGACTCGACTATGGCATCCTCTATGAGGCCGAGCGAAACGCAGGGAATGACGTGCGACGTGTCGGCGAAGAAGGCCTGTTCGAGATGCTGGTGGAGAAAAACATGCAGGGTTTCGAGCGGGCACGATGCAGCGCTGTCATCACCACAGATCCGCACAGCTACAACACGCTGAAAAACGAGTACCCGGCGTTCGGCTTCGAGCTGCCCGTCTTCCACTACACGGAAGTGCTCCGGGACCTGGTCACGGAGGGGAGGCTGAAGCTCGTCGCGCGCGACGGACTGCAGCTGACCTACCAGGACCCCTGCTACCTGTCCCGCTACAATGGCATCACCGCGGCGCCGCGTGCGCTGCTGCGGGCGGCGGGCGCGGAGATCATCGAGATGGATCGCAGCGGGCGCGACGCCTGGTGCTGCGGTGCGGGTGGCGGACGGCTGTGGATGGAAGACATTCCCGCCGAGGGCATGCGTCCCGCCGAGCAGCGCATCCGCGAAGCCGCCGCACTTCCGGGTGTCGACACCATCGTCACGGCCTGCCCGAAAGATGCCGTGATGTTCTCCGACGCGATCAAAACCGTCGGACTCGAGGGGCGCTTTTTCGTTCGCGACATCGCGGATGTTGTCTGGGAGAGCACGGAACAACAGACGATCGCTTACCAGGAAAAGGAGGCATGACCTATGCTTGCCGGCGAAGAAGTCATTGAACAGATGGGGGGGGGGACCC
>CAJXSA010000369.1 GCA_913060595.1 uncultured Ignavibacteria bacterium | reverse complement strand
GTGAGCTTGAGATCGCACGGGACGTACAGATGAGTTTTCTGCCGAAGCGCACACCGCACATCGATGGCCTCGATATCGCTGCACATTGTGCTCCTGCGCTGGAGGTCGGCGGCGACTACTACGACTTCATCGAAATGGGACCGACGAAGGTCGGCCTTGCCATCGGTGATGTCTCCGGAAAGGGCACGCAGGCGGCGTTCTACATGACACTGACCAAGGGTTTCCTCAAGGCGCTCGGCGAGCAATCCGAATCGCCGTCCCGTGTGCTTGGACATCTGAACAGGCTCTTTTACGAGAACGTGGAACGCGGCCATTTCATCAGCATGATATATGCGGTGTTCGACATGGAGCTGCACACGGTCACCATCGCACGCGCCGGACACACGCCGGTGATACGGCGAAACGCCGACGCCTCCGTGGAAACCATACAATCCCGCGGCATGGCGCTCGGCTTCGAAGCCGGCCGCACATTTACCTCGACCATCGAAGAAATCGTTCTCCCGCTCCGCACCGGGGACGTGCTTCTGTTTTATACCGACGGCTACCCGGAAGCGATGACACGAAAGCGGGAAGAGTTCGGTGAACAGCGGCTGACCGCATCCCTGCAGAGCGTCTCGGGTGAATCGGCGGAAGACGTATTCAACCATATACACCGGGAAACACGCCGTTTTACCGGAACGGCGAAGCAGCATGACGACATGACCATGGTGGTGGTTCGTGTAACCTGATGCTTGCCATTGTGCGCGTGAATACGCAGTTTTGTGCCTATCCCGTCAACAAGGAGCCTTTCACATGGCCTCGGCGCTCGCGCTCCCAGACCTGCTGATCGTTGTCGCATACATTCTCCTGGTCATCGGAATCGGCGTGTACTTCTCGCGACGCGGGAAGACGCGTGTGGATTACTTTCTCGCAGGCCGAAATATCGGGTGGCTGGCAATTGGCGCCTCTCTGTTTGCGACGAACATCTCGAGTGAACATCTGCTCGGACTCGCGGGCACCGGGTCAAAATCCGGGCTCGCCGTGGGACATTTCGAATGGCTCGCCTGCATCATCGTTCTGCTCCTCGGATGGGTATTCACTCCCTTTTATCTGCGCACGGGTGTCTTCACGATGCCGGAGTTCCTTGAACGGCGGTATGGGAAAAGCGCGCGCTGGTACCTGAGCATCATCAGCATCGTCGCCTATGTCCTGACGAAAATCTCCATTTCTCTTTACGCCGGCGGCATTCTTCTTCATGCCGTCGTGGGGTGGGACATGTATACCTCCGCTGTTGTTATCGTCGTGATCACCGGGCTGTATACCGTACTCGGCGGATTGAGTGCGGTGATATACACCGACCTCGTACAGATGTTCATCCTGATTTTCGGTTCGATCGCATTGACACTGATCGGGCTCGACCGGGCCGGCGGCTGGGACGCCGTGGTCGCCGCGACGCCGCCCGATTTCTGGCATATGTTCAAACCGATGAGTGATCCTGATTTTCCGTGGACAGGCATTGTCTTCGGTGCTCCCATCCTCGGTATCTGGTACTGGTGCACGGATCAGTATATCGTGCAGCGCGTGCTCAGCGCACGAAACCTCGATCATGCGCAGGCGGGCACGGTGTTCGCAGGCTTTCTGAAAATCCTCCCGGTCTTCCTGCTGGTGCTTCCCGGCATCATCGGATACGCCCTCTCCGGCGGGGAAGTAACCGGGGACCGTAGTTTTGCATGGATGATCGCGACTCTGCTGCCGACGGGTATGAAAGGACTGGTCGTCGCGGGATTGCTCGCCGCGCTGATGTCCTCGCTCAGCGCGATGTTCAATTCGACATCCACCCTGTTTACCATAGACATATACCAGAAGCTGCGCCCTGCCGCAGACGAAAGGGAAACCGTGCGTGTCGGGCGCATCGTCACCGCTGCCATGGTTGCGCTCGGATTGCTGTGGATCCCATTCATCGGCATGCTGAGCGACGAGCGCATGTACGTGTACCTGCAAAGTGTGCAGGGATATATTTCTCCGCCTATCGCCGCGGTGTTTCTCTTCGGCATTTTCTGGCGCCGTGTGAACGCGCGTGGCGCCATGGCCGCACTGCTGACGGGTTTGCTTCTCGGGGCAGCGCGCTTCATCCTGGAGATACAGCACAAGATCACACCGTTCCACAACGATTTTCTTGTATTCCTGGCGACTGTAAACTTCCTCCATGTCGCGGTCTTTCTCTTCCTCGTCTGTTCTCTCGTGCTCGTTGGAGTATCACTCGCCTCAGAGGCACCCGCGACCGCGAAACTCGCAAATGTGACATTCTCCGAAACGCAGCGTGCGCCTGCGCGGCGTAGCCTGATGCATCGGGTCAACGTCGCGGCCTCAATCCTTCTCGTCCTGACGCTGCTCATTCTCTGGTGGACGTTCCGTTAATCAAACCGGCGATGCCATGAAACGCATAGGTACATTTATCAGCCTCATCGTAGTCCTGTTCGGGACAAGCACCGTGCGTGCCGACCGCTACACCTTTCTCGGTTCGTACGAATCCCATTCCGTGACGGATCGCCAGATCACTGTGCAGGCGACCAACAACGTCCTTCGCCTTTCTCTGATCGACAGCGCCATCGTACGTGTACAGATCGGCCGTGACGGCGTCATACAGGATATCCCGAGTTACGCGGTCATCACCGGGGAGAACCTGCTTCTTCGCTGGGAGGTCGAGGATAATCCGGGGAATCTCACCCTGCGCTTCCCGGGTGGCAGCGCAGTGCTCAGCAAATTCCCGCTTCGCCTCATCTTCCGGGATGCAAATGAGCAGATCATGCTCGAAGACGACGCCGCGTTCGGACATGCCTGGGACGGAAAGGAAACGCAGGTGTGGAAAACGCTGCACGCAGATGAGAAGTTCTTCGGCCTGGGTGAAAAGACCGGCTACCTGAACAGGCGCGGTTCCTTTTACGCAATGTGGAATTCAGATGTCCCGGGATACCGCTACCCGATGGATCCGCTCTATGTTTCGGTGCCCTTTTTCATCGGACTGCGGGAAAAAGGCGCCTACGGGGTGTTTCTCGACAACAGCTACCGCAGCACGTTTAACATGGGCGCCGCCAGCGACCGTGTGTTTTCCTTCGGTGCTGACGACGGGGAAATGAGCTACTATGTCATGCTCGGCCCCACGGTCGCGGACGTCGTGCGTCAGTATTCCGGCCTCACGGGGCGCATCGCCCTGCCGCCTCTGTGGTCCCTCGGCTATCAGCAATCGCGGTGGAGCTATTATCCCGAACACGAAGTACGCGATCTCGCAGCGAATTTCCGCAGCCGGCGCATCCCGGCTGATGTCATCTACCTCGACATACATTACATGGATGAGTACCGGGTGTTCACCTGGGACAGCACGCGCTTTCCCGATCCCCGCCGGCTGCTCGCCGACCTCGGGGACATGGGATTCAAGGTGGTGCCGATCATCGACCCCGGGGTGAAGGTCGAAGACGGGTACCCGGTATACGAAGAGGGCATCCGAGATGGCTTCTTTGCACGCTACCCTGACGGGACACTGTACAGTGGGGAGGTCTGGCCGGGCTGGTGCCACTTCCCGGACTTCACCAATCCCGCGGCCCGTGCCTGGTGGGGTCGCTACTACGCGGATATGATGGACCTCGGCATCGACGGGTTCTGGAACGACATGAACGAGCCGGCCGTCTGGGGACGGGAATTTCCCACGCTCGTCGAGTTCGAC
>CAJXSA010000368.1 GCA_913060595.1 uncultured Ignavibacteria bacterium | reverse complement strand
AGCCAGGGCAGGGGTGCGGCGCCGAACATCGTGCCGAGCACGGCGTTGATCGCCCCGCTGTCGGTATTGAACATGCCTCGCCAGGTCAGCGCGGTGATGTACTGCGGAACGGCCCAGGGCAGGATGAGCAGCACCCGGAACAGTGATTTTCCGGGGAGATGCCGGTTCAGCAGCACGGCCAGAAAGACGCCGATGACCACATGAAAGAAGACGTTCACGAAGGTCCATATCAGCGTCTTGACGAAGACGCCGTAAAATTCCGCGTCCAGCATCGCGCCGGCGGCCGCGCCCACACCGCCGGAACCGTCCTTCAGCGATGCGACAAAACGATCGATGCCGAAAACGCGGCCGTATTGTTCGAAACCGATGATACTCCAGTCGTTGACCGTGCGCATGCTCATGTTCGAGAGCGAAATGACGAGGTTGTAAAAGAACGGGTACACCACCACACCGAACATCAGGATCGCAGCGGGCAGTATCATCAGCAGGCCGAAGCGGGCGTCGGTGGTCGCGCTGCTGCCGGGATTGCGCAGCAGCGGCACGAGCCCGTTGCGTATGAGCAGGAAAAGTGCCAGCATCGCCATCAGCACCACGGCCGCGTTGAAAAGCAGCTGCCAGACGGGTGAGGGACGCGCTTCCGCGCCCTCGTTCATCTCGCGGATTTTCTGCTCGGCCAGGCGCTGCATTTCCTTCGCGGCGGCGGCGGCGGTGATGTTGCCGCCCAGCACGTTCTGATACGGGGGACGCATGGCGTCCCACACCGCACGCATTTCCGGGATGAGGGGCGAAGCCTTCCCGATGCGCACCATGGCGGTGGAGACGCGGATGAAGGGATCTTCGCTGACGGACGGATGTTCCTGTGCCGCGATCAGGGAAGGGATGGTTTTCAGCTCACGCGAGAAAATGACCTGCGTCTCCTCCGAGAGCATGAAGCGAAGAAACGCGCGCACCGCCTCGAGCTTCTCTCCCTCCACCGAGGCGTTGACGAAGTAACCCTTCGTCGTCACCAGGGGAGCGCTGGGCAGACCGGTCTCCCCGTTGCGGGGCAGCATGGACAGCGCGAAATCGTCGCCCAGTTCCTCCACGTAGCGGCCCCAGGACCATGGACCGTTGATGATCATGGCGGCGCGGCCTTCGAGGAACATGCTCTCGGCGATCTCGTAATCGCTTTCGCGCGGAATCACGCGCCAGCGGTCGCGCAGGTCACGCACGAATTCAAATGCACGGACCGCGGCGGAATTGTCCAGTGTCGGCCGGTTCTGCTCGTCGAGCACCCAGCCGCCGAAGGAGGTGTAGAAGGGCATGAAGAAAAAGGGCTCGGTGTAGTTCCACACCAGGCCGTAGCGGTCGGTCACGCCGTCCCCGTCGCTGTCGACTGTCATGCGCCGCGCGAAGTCCACCAGTTCTTCGAGCGTTTCCGGGGGACGTAATAGTCCCGCCTCGGCGAACAGCGTGCGATTCCAGCCAAGCGCGAGATGATTGCCGATCTCATCGCCGAGCTGATACAGCTCTCCCGCGTAGCGCGTTGTCGCTTTGGGGTCGAAGCGCTGCAATTCTTCGGCGGTGAAAATGTCATCGAGGGGACGAATGATGCGCATGGACTCGAAGGCGCCCACGTAGTCGCTCGGACCGTACACAAGCTCCGGGCCTCCGCCCGTGAAGGCCGCGGCGGCCTGGAAGGAGGAGCGCAGTTCCTCGGTTTCCTTGAACAGCTCACGCACACGAATGCCCGGATGCAGGCGCTCGAATTCCGCGATGCGTTCGGCGAGCACGGCGCGCGCGTCGGGCCGCATCTGATCCCACAGGTTGATCTCCACCTGCGCGCGCAGGATGGTGGCCGGGCCCATGAACAATATGCAGAGGATCAGGAAGTGGCGCATCGCGTCATGTCTGTGTGGGTTTCCGAAAATCTAGGTGAAATGCCCGTAAGAGACAAGAAAAAGAGGAGACCGCCGGGGCGAGCTCCTCTTCTCAAACGGAATGCGGAGAGGATTATCCTTCCGCGACGATTTTGTCTCCGCGCATGCGATGCCGGTCGAGTGCAGACAAGGTAGTCTTGCGCAGGCGGATGGATTTCGGCGTCACTTCCACCATCTCGTCGTCGCGGATGAATTCGATGGCGTGCTCGAGCGTCATGGGAATGACGGGCGTGAGCTGAATGGAGTCCTCCTTGGTGGAGGAACGCATGTTGGTCAGCTTCTTGGGCTTGCAGGCGTTGACGTCGATGTCGCCTTCGCGGTTGTGTTCGCCGACGATCATGCCCTCGTACACCGCCGTGGTCGGCTCGATGAAAATGGTGCCGCGGGGTTCGAGGTTGTACAGCGCGTAGCCCGTGGCGTCGCCCGGTCGGTCGGCGACGATGGAGCCGCTCATGCGCGAGGGGAAGTCCCCGCGATACGGTTCGTATCCCTCGAGATAGGAACTCATGATGCCGGTCCCCTTGGTGTCAGTGAGGAATTCGCTGCGGTAGCCGATCAGTCCGCGCGAGGGAATGGAGAACTCGACGCGTACGCGGCCATTGCCGTGATTGACCAGGTTCATCATTCGTCCCTTGCGCTGCGAAAGTTTCTCGGTGACGATGCCCGTGAACGTCTCCTCGCAGTTGATGATCAGGTGCTCGATGGGTTCGAGCAATTTTCCATCTTCCTCGTGGTAGATGACGCGGGGACGCCCCACGCTCATCTCATACCCTTCGCGACGCATGGTTTCGATCAGAATGGCCATCTGGAATTCGCCGCGGCCCTTGACCACGAAAGCGTCGGCCGAATCACTGTCATCCACCTGCAGGGCGACGTTCGACAGCGTCTCGCGCACGAGGCGTTCGCGGAGCTTGCCGGACTGCACGTACTTGCCTTCCTTGCCCGAGAAAGGGGAGGAGTTGATGGCGAAAAGCATGGAAATGGTGGGTTCGTCCACGGTCAGACGCGGCAGGGCGACCGGGCGATCAGCGGTGCAGATGGTATCACCGATGTGCACATCCTCGATGCCGGCGAGAATGGCGATGTCGCCCGCGGAAACTTCCTCGGCCTCGGACATGCCGACACCGTCGTATGTCTCGATTTTGGATATGCGCAGCGGCCGTGCTTCACCGTCGGGTCCGATGCAGACCAGCGCATCGTTCTGCTTTGCGGAGCCGTTGAACACGCGTCCGATGGCCAGGCGGCCGACGTAGTCCGAGTAGTCCAGATCGGAAACCAGCATCTGGAAAGGGGCATCCAATTCATGCACCGGACCGGGCACGACGTCCATGATGGTTTCGAACAGCGGCGAAAGGTCGTTTCCGAGGTCGTCCCGCGAGCGCGAGGCGCGGCCTTCCTTGCCGATGGCGTAGAGCACGGGGAAATCAATTTGCTCGTCGGATGCGTCGAGTTCGATGAAGAGGTCGTAGATCTCCTGCAGCACTTCGTCGGGACGCGCGTCCTTGCGGTCGATTTTATTGACCACAACGATGATGCGCTTGCGCGCTTCCAGCGCTTTCTTCAGCACGAAGCGCGTCTGCGGCAGCGGACCTTCCGAGGAATCCACGAGCAATATTGCGCCGTCGACCATCACCAGGGCGCGCTCCACCTCACCGCCGAAGTCGGCGTGACCCGGGGTGTCGAGAATGTTGATCTTGGTGTCCTTCCAGCGCACCGAGCAGTTCTTCGCGGCGATGGTGATGCCGCGCTCCCGCTCCAGGTCCATGCTGTCCATCACACGGTCTTCCACGTCCTGGTTCTCGCGGAACA
>CAJXSA010000367.1 GCA_913060595.1 uncultured Ignavibacteria bacterium | reverse complement strand
GGAAATCGCCTTCGTGTATCCGCTCCGCGGCGATACGGCGCGCGTGCGGCTGCCGTGGCTCTCGCGCGCGTGGAGCGCGGCCGTGGCGCATGCGGCACGCACCTGCGATGCGCTCGGACTCGGCTGCGATTTCACCTTCGGTACGCTCTGGCCCTTCGGCGACAGCCGGGTGCCGGAGTACGACGGCACGCGGACGTACGGGGAGGAGGGCTCCCCGATGAGCATGCGCCTGACCTGGGAGCATCCGCGGCGGGGACACGTGATCAACCACCTCGACCGTCGCGCCTTCGCGCGCTACGCCGCCCGCATGGGCGCGGCACTGGCGCCGGCGCTGCGGGGGAGAACAAAGCGGACCATCGCCCGGGGACTGTTCTGCGACTCCTGGGAGGTGGAGACCCGGGGACTGTGGACGCCCGGACTCGACACGCTCTTCCGCGACGAACACGGCTACGACATCCGTCCGCTGATGGACAGCCTGTACCTGCCCGGGTACGAAGGCGCGCATTACGACTATATGAAGATCGTCTCCCGCCTCGTGCGCGGGGAGTTCTACCGTTCCTTCACCGCGGCGGCGCATGCCAACAGCGCCTACACGCGCGCGCAGTGCTGCGGGGCGCCGACCGAACTGCTCGCCGCCTACGGGGCGGTGGACGTCCCGGAAAGCGAGGCTATTCTCTTCGAACCCGGCTTCGCGCGCATTCCCGCCAGCGCGGCGGCGCTGGGAGGGAAACCGTATGTCTCCGCCGAAACCTTCACCTGCATCTACGGCTGGAAGGGATGGCCCGGACCGGGCCCGTACCAGGGACGCGAGCGCGTCGAGGACCTGCGCCTGCTGGCCGACGCGCTGTTCGCGCACGGAGTCAACCACATCGTCTGGCACGGCATGCCGTACAATCCCCCCGGCAGGAGCGAGAAATTCTACGCGTCGGTGCACGTCGGTCCCGACGCCGCCTTCGCGCCGCGCCTGCGGGCCTTCAACGATTACCTCGCCGCCGTTTCCGCGCACATGCGCCGGGGACGCAGCGCGGGGGACATCGCCGCGTACCTGCCGACCGAGGACGCCTGGATGGACGTCCTGCTGCCCGATTCCCTGCAATTCCCCTGGGCCTGGGGCCGCTACGAGATGCGGTACGTGCGTCCCCCGGAATTCCTGCGCGGCTATCAGCCGCTGTGGGTGAACGCCGAGGTGCTGCGCGAAGGACGCGTGCGCGACGGCTTCTTCACCTTCGGCGACCTGCGCGTCCGTGCCCTGTACGTGGACGCCCGCTACCTCGACCGCGAAACCCTCGCTGCGCTCGAACGCGTCGCATCCGAGGGACTGGAAATCTGTCTCGCACGTATCCCGCAGCCGCCCGGCCGCCATACGCAGGAGGGATGGGAGGAGGCGCTGGCGGCGCTGCGCGCACAGCCCTCGTTGCACGGCGATGTGCGTCACCTGCTGCGGCATCCGCCGCTGGTGACCGGCGTGGAACTGCCGCCGTTCTGGTGCCGCGAGGAACACGGCGAGGCGTGGTTCTTCCTCGCCCATCCCGATGCCCGGAACCTCCGCTATCCACTCCGTTACGGCCAGGCGGATGACGCTTCCGCGCGTACGCTGCGTCTCCGCCTGCACTGGCGGGGAAACGACCACTGGGTGCGCGTGCGTTTCTCACGGGGAGCGGGCACGCTGCTGCACATCGGCCGCGATGGCCGTGTGCGCCAGGTGGCGCTGCCGGAGGTTTGATTCCGGCGGCATTTTTCGCAGATTTACTGCCACGTGTTCATATCCGAACGCCATCGCCGTATCGCCTGCGGCTCGCTCATTCTTCATTCATGCCCGTCGAAGGTTTTCCCATGCGCATGTTTCCGCTGTTCTCTGTCCTGCTCGTTCTCGCCCTCGTTCTTCCCGCCGCCGCGCAGCCGGTGCTCAACGTCAAGCGCACCGAGGTGCAGTGGCCGGACGTGCATATCTACTATGACATTCAATGCGGGGGACAGCTGGATCTTTCCCATACGATGAACGACATCAGACTGCGCGAAGACGGCATTCCCGTGCCCGTGGCCGCGGTCAGCTGCCCGGACACCACCGCGCACTGTCCGCCGTCTGTTTCGCTCGTGCTCGACGCGGGCGCCAGCATGGTCGGCAAGTGGCATGTGGGCATCATCAAGGCGGGCAATGCCTTCATCGATAAAATGGACGGCGTCATCGACGAGGCCGCCGTGGTGTATTTCAATTCCGCCGTTACCGTGCAGCAGCCGATGACCACGCAGACGGCGCAGCTGCGCTCGGCCATCAACGGACTGTTTCCCGTCGGCAACCGCGCGATGTTCGACGGCGCCCATGCCGGCATCACGCAGACGGCCAGCGCAGGAAACAATGCCTGCCGCGCCATTGTGCTGGCGACCAACGGCACGGACAATCAGAGCAATTACACCGAAGCGGACGTCATTGCGCACGCCCGCGCGACGAACGTGCGCGTGATCACCGTCGGACTCGGCAGCACCTTCGACGCGGCCTCGCTGCAGCGCATCGCCGATTCCACCGGCGGCGCGTTTTACCCGGTGCTGGACACGCTCAACGTATCCGCAGCGTTCCGCGAGGTGTTCGAGTTCATCTCCGATGGTTTTCGCGAGTGCCGCATGACCTACCGCTCGGACTGTCCCGACGGCGCCGAGCATGAACTGCGCATCGACGTGGCGGGCGTGTGCGGGGGAGCGGACAGCCACACGCTGAAATTCAACAAGCCGCAGCTGCCCTCGCAGATGCAGATTCTCGATCTGCTGCCGGGCGTAACCGAGGCCTTCGCCGGACAGATGGTGTCCGTGCAGGTGCTGTATTCCATGCTGCAGCCCGGGGTGCTGCATCCCTCGGACATCGTCATCACCTTCCCCGAGGCGCATCTGCAGCTGCAGGGCATCACCATCCCGGCCCTGTCGCCGCTGAGCGGGAGCGGGGTGGACATCGTGCCGTACGCCGGCAACTACCTGCTGGGTACGCGCGACGCTGTCGCCGTGGGTATCGGCGGTCCCTTCCTCAACCTGGATTTCTATGTCAAGGAGCGCGTCGATTCGATCAGCCTGCAGATTCAGCCCGTCAACGTCCTCATGTCCAAGGGCTGCGTCCGTCCCGTGTTCAATCCCGGCAGCATCAACGTGGCCGTCGCGCCTCAGCCGGAAATCGAGGCTCTGGGTGCCCCGGCCTTCTGTCCCGGGGATTCGGTTTTTCTCCGCACCACGCGGGAATACGACGCCTATATCTGGACGACGGGAGACACGACGCGCACCATTGTCGCCAGTGACAGCGGCAACTACGCCGTCACCGTCATGGACTATGCGGGACGCACCGCGCTCTCGCCGCTCTTCCACGTCGAAGTGTATCCCGGCGCCGACCCGGTGCTGAGCAGCGAGGGACAGTTTGCGCTCTGCGCAGGCCGCAGCTTCGACCTGCAGACCACCCGTCCTTTTGCGCAGTACAAATGGTCCACCGGCGACACCACTGCGAGCATCACCATCACCGATGCAGGAACGTATTCGGTGGAAGTCGTGGACGCCAACGGCTGCACCGGCATATCGGACACGCTGTTCGTCACACTTGACGACCCGGTCGTCACCGTGCAGCCCGCGGATACGGCAACGCTGTGCTCCGGCAGTGTGGCGGTGCTTACGGCAAACCCGGGCTTCGCGCAATACCGCTGGTCCAACGGCAGAACGGGACAGCAGATCTCCGTCACGCAGCCCGGACGCTATTCCGTCATGGTCACGAATGCGGCGGGATGCACCGCGG
>CAJXSA010000366.1 GCA_913060595.1 uncultured Ignavibacteria bacterium | reverse complement strand
AAGATGTCGCCCGGCATGTTCTCCCGGTACCGCAGGCTCATCCAGCCGTCGATGTCGTCGGCGGCCTGCAGGCGTCCGACGTCGTTGAGCTCGAAGCCCGGGGATTCGGCGCTGCCGCCGATTTCCCACAGCCAGTGCTCCCCGCTGTTTTTCTCCACGTTGAGACCGAGTGAATATCCCGACAGCTGCGTCGCGCCGCTGTCGAGCGAGACATGGGAGGCGTCCGGCCGCTGAAAGTAATGCGCACTGCTCTGCTGTATGCGCAGCAGCGCTTCTTTCGAGCCGCGAAGATGACTGAAACCTGCGAACCCGCCGATTTCAAAGCCGCCGTGATCGAAACGCAGCTTCCAGTCGGCTCCGCCTGTGACGGCCTGGCGGGCGAGTATCGCCGCGGCGTCGGGGGACGCGAGGTCGCGCTGCACGCCGGTGAGCATGACACCGACGGTGGAAGCATCCCTGCCGAACTCCTGCTGCAGGCGCATGACGCCGTATCCCGTCAGCGGTTCGACCTCCTCGCTGCCGTAGCGTCCGGTCGCGGGATCGTATGTCTCCACGAACTCACGTTCGGTCACCGCGGTGAGGGCGCCGATGGAAAGTCCGTTTTCGAGGCGTCCGCTGACCTTGCCGGCACCGAGGATGGTGGCGTTTCCGCGCTCCTCGCTGTAGACACCCACGGGTGCGAGATGCGACGGCGCTCCGATGCGGCGGGAGTAGTAGTAGTTCGGGCCTTCACCGCTGAGAAGCTGATTGCCCTCGATGAAAAAGGGGCGGCGTTCGCTGTAGTATGTTTCATAGGCGGAGAGGTTGACGTCCGCCGGATCGGCTTCCACCTGGCCGAAATCCGGGTTGATGGTCGCGTCGAGTGTCAGGTTGGGTCCGAGGCCCATCTTTATGTCGACGCCGGCGGTCGCGTGCCAGTGCGAGTTCTTATCAAAGGGATCGAGGCTGTTTTCCGCCTTGCGGAGGGTGAGGTCCGCCGCGGTGTAGGGGGTCAGCTCGATGCGGGAACTCGGCGTGATGCCGCGGATTCCTTCGAGGCGGCCGAAGCGGGAGGACCAGCCGCTCGCGTTTTTCGGCACGAGTATCCAGTAGGCGTCCTCGTTGCGGGAGGGAATGTAACGGTTCATGTTCAGACCCCAGGTCTGCATGTCCGACTCATTGAAGCGCAGCTGCGAGAAGGGGATGCGCATTTCCGCGATCCACGCCGTGTCGGTGCGGCGGACGCGGGCTTCCCACACGGGGTCGTAGTTGTAGTCGCGGCTGTGCTCCTCGTCCTCCGCGTGATAGTATTCGAAGCGCACGCCGTCGGCGGTCACGCCATAGCTGTACGCGGTGCGCCGATCGCGATAGGTGTCGAGGGAGAAGATGATGCGCGCGGAATTGCCGGTGTTGTCGCGTCGGCTGAGCGTGGACTGGATTTCATCGGGGTCGTCGACATGCATGATTGCCCCGATGTACAGTGCGCGGTCGTCGTAGCAGAACATCACTTCCGTGCGCAGCGTGGCGGGGCGTCCTTCCTCGGGTTCGCGCTGACGGAAGGCGCCCGTGCGCGGTGCCTGCTGCCAGCAGGACTCCTCCAGCGATCCATCGATGCGCGGGCTCTCGCCGTCGATGCGTGTCGCGGACGCGACCCGGTCGGAATCGACGGGTGGGAGCTGCTGCGCATGCGCTGGCGAGTACAGGAACACCGAGGCGGCCAGCAGGAGCACGCACGAGGAAATGACGCTATGGGCGACACGGTACATGAAAGCGTGGCGGGCGGAAATCCCTTCCAGGTATTGCAGTTTCGTCAATCAGTATCGGGCGCGACCGTGTGTGTCGTCCCGTGGAGCGATACGGGAAATATACGCTTTCGCGGCAGTGATTCCTTGCCTGTCGGGAAAAAATTCACGCATGCGGCGGGTTGTTCTCCTCGCACGGATTCAGTAACATGTGCTGAAAAGCTGTCACACGCGGATACATCGCATGGTTGAGGATGCTATAACACGGGAGACCTCCTGTCTCGTCGTCGGCGCCGGCATCGCCGGACTGATGGCTGCACGGGAACTGCAGCGCCAGGGCGTGCAGGTGATCACGGTGGACAAAAGCCGCGGGGTCGGCGGACGCATGGCGACACGGCGGTTTGCCGGCGGCGTGTTCGACCACGGCACGCAGTACTTCGCGCCGTCGAGCGCCTGGTTCCAGTCGCGCATCGCAGAATGGCGCGACGACGACATCGCGCGCGAGTGGTTCCGGGTTCGCTCCTACGAAATGGATCCGCGTTTTCTTTCCTCCGCCCGGTACTGCGGACATCCCGCGATGACCGCCGTGCCGAAGCAGATCGCCGAGGGAATGGAGGTGCACACCGAAGCCCGCATCGCAACGCTGCGCGAAGAGGGGGGGCGATGGATCGCTGAAACCGACGGAGGCACGCAGTACGCTGCGCAAAGCTGCATCCTTACTCCCCCCGTGCCCCAGGTGCGTTCGCTTTTCGAAGATTCCGGGCTGACCCCCGATGCGGAGACACAGGCCGTGCTCGCGGGACTCGCCTACGAACCCTGCATCACCGTGCTCGCGATATGTGACGACGCCCCTGACCTTCCGGACAACGGCGTGCTGGAGTTCGAGCGCGGAAATCTGCGCCGCATCATGGACAACAACCGCAAAGGCATTTCACCTGGCGTGCATGCAATCACCATACATGCGTCCGGCGATTACAGTGCCGCGCATTTCGACGACGATCCCGATCAGGTTGCGCGCAGCATCATCGAAGAGGCGCAGCTGATCATGCGTGTCGGTGTGACCGAACACCAGGTGCATCGCTGGCGCTACAGTCAGGTCATCGAACCGCATCCGAAGCCTGCGCTGCAGGTGTTCACCCGACCCCCGCTGGCCGTCGCCGGCGACGCCTTCGGTGTCAACGGCGTGGAAGGCGCCGCGCGTTCCGGCATGGAAGCGGCCCGTCTCATCATGCGACAGCTATCCTGAATGCCCATGCCGGAAACCACCATCATGCCGGATGCCGCCTTTAAAGTTGACGCCGTGCTGTTCATCATGCAGCTGCTGTGCACGTTTGCCATGACGGGCATCATCTGGTTCGTGCAAATCGTGCATTACCCGCTGATGCGCCGCGTCGGCAAGGGACGCTTCACGCGCTACCTGCAGTCACACATGGTGCTGACCACGTTCGTCGTCGCACCGGTGATGCTCATCGAGGCCGGCGCCGTGCTCTACGGCCTTTTCGTGCCGAACATCTGGCTGCACGGTGACGCGGCACATCTGGGCGCGGTGCTGCTGCTCATCATCTGGCTGGTGACCTTTCTCGTGCACGTGCCGGGGCATCGCCGTCTCGCGAAAGATTTCGAGGCCCGCGCGTACAAGCGTATCCTGTTCGGCAACTGGATTCGCGCATATGCGTGGAGCTTTCGATCCATCATCCTCGTATTCAGTCTGCTTCGCGTTTTCGTCGCAGAGCAGTAGTTTCCCGATCACACTTTATCTTCCCCGGAAGCAGCCATCATGAGTCAATCCCCCGTATCGGATTTCATTCGCCACCATTACCGCCATTTCAACGCCGCCGCTCTGGTTGATGCCGCAGAGGGATATCAGAAGCTGCTCGATGACGGCGGCGGCATGTTCGTGACGCTCGCCGGAGCGATGAGCACAGCGGAACTGGGGCTGTCTCTTGCCGAAATGATTCGGCAGGACAAGGTGCACGCCATCACCTGCACCGGCGCGAACCTCGAGGAGGATGTGTTCAACCTCGTCGCGCACGACTATTACGAGCGCGTGCCGCCGTACAGGGAT
>CAJXSA010000365.1 GCA_913060595.1 uncultured Ignavibacteria bacterium | reverse complement strand
GGAGAAGGTCATCTCGCCCGTGTGCAGCGTGTAGCCTTCACCCTCGCCCATGGAAATGCCGGAGTAGCGGATTTCCTCGGCCACCCAGTGATTGAGCACCGCGATTTTCTCGAGTTCGTCCTCGACGCCGTCGAGCAGCTCGTCGGTTTTGTCCTGCACCTCGGGCGTCACCTCGAAGCTGCCGAAGTCCTCGTTGACACCGTAGAACCAGGTGGATTTCGCGTACCAGTCGGGAGAAGTGGACATCAGCAGCTTGGGCGCGACGTCCGAGGGAGCCACCATGTCCGCTTCCCTTTTCAGCGGTGCGATATCACGCTTGAACCAGCAGTAGGTGATTTTCCCGGGTTTCGTGTACATGCCGGACGTCGGATGCAGCGCATCCTCCGGTGTCGCGCGCTGCGCGGCGGCAGGATTCATCTGCACGGGGACGCGGTGGTCGAAGCGCGGGTGAAAATGCACGTAGGAGCCGAGTTCCCCGTTGTACACCTCGTACTGCAGCGGCTTGTTCTCCGGCACGAGCACGCGGTACACCTTCTCCATGACGGGCGTGCTGGACCAGAATTCCACGATCTCGTAGAAATGTCCTTTCATCGGTGGCACGAAGCGGCTGTCGTCGTCCTCGTCCCGCAGCAGCGCGTAGGTGAAGCCCTTGCGGAAGGCGACGATTTCCACGGCGTCGCCCACTTCCAGCCAGCCCACCGGCGCCATTTTCTGCCGGGCGCCCCAGTAAATGGCGCGCGCAGGCGCGGCGTAGTCGACGACGTTATCCAGCGACACGACCTCCACCTTTCCCCCGTTGCGGTAAATGCGCACACGCAGCACTTCCACGGCCGCGGACAGCGGGTCGTAATCGAAGATGACATGCCGCATGCTGCGGGCGCCTTCTTCAGTCAGCACCTTGACCAGCTTGCGCATGCGCACGTAACTCAGTCCTGTGTCCTGCACGTCCACGTCCGTACTGTCGTAGACCACGAGAACGTCCTCTCCGGGATAATCCGTCGCATCACCGGCCGCCATCAGGCGAATATGGTTGTCATCGAGCTGCGCGTATGCCGCCGGTCCGACAAGGACCAGGCAAACTGTCGCGAGCAGCACTGCACGTATTCGTCGCTTCATCGCACGTACCTGTTGTTGCTGTTTGATTCGACCGCGGTCCGGGTGGACCGGGCTTCCCTGAGTATAGCAAATTTCCGGGAATTGTCCCGCCTTCGGGTGCCGCTTCGCCTGCGGCTCCGCGGCGTATTTGCCGTCGTGCCTCCGGCCGTCGCGTTGCGACGGGTATTCAGCCGCTTGCAGCGGCTGTAGTTGTCCCGCCTTCGCGGGACGTATTTGTGCGCCTCCGGCGCACGTATATCAGAATACGGTCGAGCCGGAGGCGAGACCAAATACGTCCCGCGCAGCGGGACAAATACGCGCCGCGCAGCGGCGCAAATACATTTTTGGACACCCTGACATTGTCCGGATAAAAGTTAACACGCCCTAAAATTTTATTTTAGGGCGTGTTAACTTTTATATCCGAACGTTTTGGGAGGCGAAAAAACGCGAAACGGGTCCCGAAGGACCCGTATTTGTTCGCGAAAAAGTCTGTTTTAGCGTGAGTAGTACTCGATGACGAGGGAGAACTCACAGACGACGGGAATCTTGTCGCGCTCGGGCTCGGAGAGCAGCGAGACGGAGAGTTCGGGCTTGGAAATCGAGAGATACTCGGGGGGACGCGCGGACTTGACGGCGTCGTTGAACATGTCGATTTTGCGGCTCTTCTGGCGCACGGTGATCACGTCGTTGGGTTTGACGCGATACGACGGGATGTTGACACGCTTGCCGTTGACTTCGATGTGTCCATGGGTCACGTACTGGCGTGCTGCATAAATCGTGCGGGCAAGGCCGCCACGGAACACGAGGGCGTCGAGACGGGTCTCCAGCATGGTGGCCAGGTTGTCGGAGGTGTTCCCCGTCTTCTGCGCGGCTTTCTTGTAATAATTCAGCATCTGCTTTTCGCTGATGTTGTACTGCCAGCGCAGTTTCTGCTTTTCAACGAGCTGCTTCTTGTAGTCGGAAATCTTCTGACGACGATTGCGCGAAAGACCGTGGGCACCGGGAGGATGGGGCTTGCGCTCCATATACTTGGATGCCTTCGGGGTAAGGGGAACGCCGAGCTGGCGGGAAAGCTTGACCTTGGGGCCGTTGTACTTCATACTGGGTTGCTCCGTAAAACCTTTATTTCTTGTAGAATCCTCTTTTCGTCATGCAGTTGCCGCGGTAACACAGGCGGCAGGAGGAATGAAGTTTTCCTCCATTTAGAGCATTAGCAAATATAGAGCCGCCGAGGGAAATATCAAAATACGATTTCCCGGGAAAAATGCCAGAAAATTCAGCCACTGCAACAAGCGCCATGCATCTCCGTATACGTTCACATCCCGGTCCGCCTCCCCGTCGGGGAGCAGTCTGCGTCGCCGTTCGCGCAACATTATCTCCGGAGCCCATGCACACGCTTTCCACCTTCCGCCGCCGCATTCCCACCCAGTCCGACCTCCCCGCCGTCGTCGAACTGCCTGACGGCAGCCTCCGCCTGCACCGCCTGCTCGGTCGCGGAAAATCGGGGTATTCCTATCACGCCGTGCGCGACAGGGAGGAAGTCGTCTTCAAATACATGCATGAAGAAGAATGCAGCTATTACCGCTTCGAGGATGCGAAAACCGCACTCGAGGAGAGGGATTATCACCGGCTGAAGGACATCGGCCTCCGCGTCCCCGATCTGCTGCTGGCCGATCACGAACGCGGCTTCCTGATCAAGGAATACATACCCGGAATGACGGCAGCGGAGGTGATCGCCGAAGGCCTCCCCTCCACCTCCCTGCTCACGCAGCTGTTCGCCTTCGCACGAAAATGCAGGGACGCCGCGGTGAACATCGATTACTTCCCGACGAATTTTGTGATCCGCGGCGGTCATCTGTATTATGTCGATTATGAGACGAATCCCTTTCGTTCGGCCTGGTCCCTCGAGAACTGGGGACTGTATTACTGGGCGAACACCGCAGGAATGCGCGCATTCCTGCGCGACGGATCCACCCGGCTGCTTCACGACGCCGCGGACAGCGCGCTCCCGCTGCGTCTCCCGTTCGAGCATCTCGTGCGCAGCTGGATACGGGAATTCGGCGCCGTGGAATCGCAATAGTACACGCAACAGCACAGGAGCCTGTCATGAACGATGAACAGCGAACCTTCGACGGTGCGGGCGAGGAATCCGCACAGACCGCCGGCTCCGGCACGCAGACAGACACTGCGCAGGATGCGGCGGCGGAGAACCTGGCGCAGCAGCAGCATGACGCCTACAAGCGGCAGCATGACGAACGCGCATGGGCCATGCTCGCGCATCTCTCCGTGTTTTCCGGCGACTTCATTCCCTTCGGACATGTGTTCGGTCCCCTCATTGTCTGGCTCGTCAAACGGGAGCAGTACGCGCTCGTCGACGACCAGGGACGCGAATCCCTCAATTTCCAGATCAGTATGAGCATTTACACGGTCATCCTCGTCGTCGTCGCCGTGGTCGCGGGACTCTCCCTCGCCGCCGGTGACCAGGACGTGGGCCTCCTTGGCACCATGATCGGCGCGGGCGCCGGCCTGCTTCTCATCGCCCTGCTCGACTTCATTTTCGTCATCGTCGCCTCCGTCAAAAGCTACCGCGGCGAACGCTACCGCTACCCCCTGACCATCCGCTTCCTCGGCTGACCCATTCGCCGCAGCCGAACCCACGCGTTCGCCGCAGGCGAACCCACGCGCGAGGCGCA
>CAJXSA010000364.1 GCA_913060595.1 uncultured Ignavibacteria bacterium | reverse complement strand
AGCTCCTCGAGGGGCAGGGGTTCAGCGAAGACGCGGTCGAGAGCGATGTCCACCATGTACCAGCGCGGATTATCCTCCGTTGCTTTCGGATCGAATTTCCGATGTCCCTGCGCGAACTGCGTGTGATCCGGATAGCCGCTGCGCGTGACGGTCGCAGTACCGACGATGGCCGGAGGCGACGCATTGCTGTGGTAAAACAGCACCCTGTCTCCCTCACGGATCTCATCACGCAGCATGTTGCGTGCCTGGTAATTGCGAACGCCGTCCCAGTACGTGCTGCCGTCGCGCTGCAGATCCTGAATGCTGTAGGCGCCGGGTTCGGATTTGAAGAGCCAGTAACGTTGTGCGGCCATGGGATTTCCTCGTAATCGGTGTATGTTTCGATGGTAACAACACGCGATGCAGGCATACGGTTTCCACGCGGGAACCGGGTGCGTCCCGGACGCGTACATGACCTTGGAGCGGCCCGTTTCCCTTTGAAAACAAAGAAGTTGTTTCGGCAATACCGCTTCGTTATTTTGCGACATTGATGTCTGCTGCACAATGCTCCTGATTCGAACATACCATACAGTACTTCCCTCCCGTTTCCGTTCTGCCGCAGCCTGTGCCGCGGTAGACAGCCTGTGCACCGGTGTCATTCCCGTGTGCGTCTGTCACGGTGAGGCGTGCAGGGAGCGTGCGGCATGATCAGGGCCATCGTCAGTGACCTCGGCAACGTGCTGCTGCATTTCGATCATCGTATTATCGTCGCGCGCCTCCTGCATGATTTTCCGCACGTGCACTGGGACGAGGAGCAGGAAAAGCTTTTCTGGGCGCTGGTTTCTTCGTTCGAACTGGGCGCCGTGGACGAAGAGGGCTTCCTTGCGGAAGCGGGCGTCCTGCTCGGTGAAGACAGCGCACTCGATGCATCACACTTTCGCCGGCTCTGGAGCGACATATTCTGGCTGAATGAGGACTATCTCTCCCTTCTCAGGGAGCTGCGGACCGATGTGAACCTCGTCCTGCTCTCCAACACGAATTCCATGCACATCGCATGGGCGAAGGAGAGATTTCCCGAGATTTTTGAGATTTTCTCTCACGCGGTCTACTCCTACGAACTCGGCACGGCAAAACCGGATCCTCGCATGTTCGAGGAAGCGCTGCGTCGCGCCGGTGTCGACGCCGGTGATGCGCTGTATTTCGACGATATCGCCGCCTATGCCGATGCGGCCACAGAGGCAGGCATCAAAGGGCATCAGTACGTGTCTGTTTCCGGTGTGCGTGATGTGCTTGCCATGCATGGACTCACCGTCCCGGCATTTGATTGATTATTCGTATCCTTCATCATATGAGGATTAGTACATGAAAAAGCTTGTCATACTGATTGCCGTTCTGATCAGTATCGCGGGGCAGCTCTCTGCCCAGGATCTGACTTCTGTCGATCTCTATCTCCGCGACATCGACGGAGAAGAGCATTCTTTCCAGGATTACCTTGCAGACGTGCGTGACGGCGGCGACAAAGGCGCGGTCCTCATCAGCTTCTGGGCCATGTGGTGCGAGCCCTGCAAGCAGGAGATGAAGGCACTTGTTCCGGTGTTCGAAAAGTACAGGGACAAGAACCTGCATTATCTCGCGATCAACATGGATAACCCCCGGTCGCTCGCGAAGGTCAAGGCCTACGTCAAGGCACAGAAACTTCCCTACGATTTCTGGCTCGATCCCAACAGCGAAGTGTTCAAGAAGCTGAACGGTCAGAGCATGCCGTATTCGCTCATCATCGACCAGGATGGAAAACTCCATGCAAAGCGCACCGGCTTCATTGCCGGGGATGAGCACGAAATCGCGGAAGACATCAAGAAAATCCTGGAGTAAACATGAAACGTATCGGAATTTACGCGGCAGTCCTTTTCTTCTGCTGCAGCACCGGCGCGTGGGCGCAGGTGCAGTACTCCGTGGGCAATTTCATGCGTTACGGAAACGGGGAACAGACCGTCGGCGGTTCGCCTGTGAGCAAGGAATACATCGAGAATCAGACGAACGTGCGCCTGTTCTGGGACAATTTCACTGTGGGATTCGAATACCTGTACGACGACCCGCCCGAATTTGGTCCTCGCTTCCAGGGGATCCGCAAGCGTTACATCGAGTTCTCCAAGGAGGGGCTCGAACTGCGCGCCGGTGACTTCTACACCCTCTACGGGAAGGGACTGGCGATGAACCTGTTCGAAAACCGCGGCATCAATTATGACACGCGTCTTGACGGACTGCGCGGCACGTACCGGAACCGATATGTCAATGCGATTTTCGCCCTCGGAACCATGCGTTACTACGATCTGCTGAATAACGACCGCATCGAGACCTACTCGGTTAAAAGCGGGCACATGGAGATCAGGCCCCTGCGCTTCCTGCGCGTCGGCGGCAGCATGGTGAGCGCGGACGGTGAGCTGCCGACCGCCTTCGGTTTCGACCAGGTGCACGCGGACATTCCGGAGTTCATGCTCAGCATGCGCGGAATGGGATTCGAGTTTTCGCTGCAGCATGCCTGGAAGCGTTCGAGCGCGCTGCGTCCCACGGCATCGGGCGGTTTCGAGCAGATCGAAAGCGACGGGACGGGCCTGTATGGCAGTCTCGCGTACACATCGGATATCGGGCTCGGCATCACCTTCGAGTACAAGGATTACCGTTTCGACGTTGTCGGGGAGGAGGAGCGCGATCCGAACCGGCCCACGCGCATGCTTCCCATGCAGAATCCTCCCATCGTGCACAAGGAGCATTATTTCACGCTGCTCTCTCGCAGTCCGCACATCGTGGATTTCAACGATGAAATCGGCATGCAGATCGACATGTTCTACTCGGTGTCGCCGACAATGACGATCAACCTCAACGGTGCCATCGCCAGCCGGCATGAAGGATTCACCTCGGAGAACGGCTTTCTCACCACGTATGAGCGGGATACGGATTTCCTGCCCACACTCGATGAGAAATTCAGTCCTTTCTGGGAGCTGTACGCGGAGGTGGAATGGTACTTCGACGGACAATCGTATATCCGTGCGGCTTTCAACCGGCGGTACGACGCTCCATACGAGGCGAATCTGCCCCATGAGCAGTCGAGCACGACGATACCTGTGCGCATCGAGTACATGCTGAACGAAGAGTACAGCATCGGTGCCAGCTTCGAACAGCAGTTTTACCACGATTCCTTCAGCCGGGAGAATCCGGAGTATTTCAACGAGTACGTCTCCCTGACGCTTGCCCGTGCGGCGATGTGGTCGGCGACCATACGCATGGAATACACGACGGACGAGGCGGATCAGACCGGGAAGGATTTCTGGCGGACCGCGGAGTTTTCATACCGCATCGCCAACAGTCATATTGCCACCGTGAGTTACGGGACGGAGCGCGGCGGACTGGTTTGCACCAGTGGCATCTGCCGTGAAGTTCTGCCGTTCGACGGTGTGAGAGTTTCCCTGCTATCGCAGTTGTAACGACGAGGCGGCACCGTCCGCCCATTCCGTTTTGAGGCGGCCGCGCCGTACGCGAAATACGCGTATGGTCGCGCCGCTGTTATTGCTATGAAATCAACAGCACACCATGCAAAAAGAAATAATTATCAACGCCACCGACGAGGCGCAGCGCATTGCGATAGCATGCGGCGAGGAGTTCGTCGGAGGGTTCGTCCTGCCCGTACACCGGTCCGAGACAGTGGATGACATGGCGATTTGGCAGATCATGCGCTCCGGTGATGACAGCTTCGCCTGGACTGATCGGTGCTTGCTTGCGCGCTTCTTCCTCCAGTCCGGGTCCCGCCGCGGAGTGAAT
>CAJXSA010000363.1 GCA_913060595.1 uncultured Ignavibacteria bacterium | reverse complement strand
CACATGCACAACTCCGATCCCCTGCGCGCCGACTCCGATTCGGACGGCATCCCGGATGTGGACGAAGTGCGGGTGCATCGCAGCGATCCGCGCTCGCGCGATACCGACGGCGACGGTCTCGAGGACGGCAGGGAAGAGCAGCTGCGCACGGATCCTGCCGTGGCCGACAGCGACGGCGACGGTCTCAGCGATGGTGACGAAATTCTGAAGTACAAGACTGACCCGCTGAAAGCGGACACCGACGGCGACGGTCGCAGTGACGGCGACGAGATCGGTGTCGGTTCGGATCCTTACGGCAGCGACTCGGACGGTGACGGCATTGTCGACGGCCTCGACGAATGTCCTTCCGAAGCGGAAACCCGCAACGGGTACCGCGACGAAGACGGCTGTCCGGACGCCGAGCCCCTCACACGCGAGGCGTTGTCCCCGGGACAGAAGCTCGCCCTCGAGGGTGTGGTGTTCGAGGAAGGTTCGGCGACACTGACAGCCGCCGCGCGGCTGCAGCTGCGTTCGGCGCTGCAGACGCTGCGTGACCATCCCGCGCTGCGCGTGGAAATCGGCGGTCACACCGACAGTCGAGGGGGCGCCGAAGCCAATCGTGCCCTGTCCCGGCTACGGGCGGAAGCGGTGAAGGTGTTTCTCACCGGAGAAGGCATCGACGCCGCGCGCCTGGAGGTCAAGGGGTACGGTGAAACCGTTCCTCGGGACAGCAACGGAACGCAGGCGGGACGCGCCAGGAACAGGCGCATCGAATTCACGATTCTGTCCGTCGAATGAATCATAGAAGTACGCGACACGCGATAATCACAGGAATGCGAATCGAGCCATGACAGCGGATACTCTGATTACTCTCGCCATCATCATTCTTCTCCTGCCGCTCTTTTCCTTTGCGCTGCTCCTGGCGTTCGGAAAAAAGCTGCCGCGCAAAGGGGATACCATCGCCACCGGGCTGATGTTCATCGACGTCGCCCTGGCCCTCGTGGTGCTTTTCGGCGTGTTCAGTCTGCCGGAGGCCGAGGCCATCCCCGGTTTTCCGCAGGAACCGGTGCAGTCGAGCTTCACCTGGGTGGATTTCGGCACTTCCATCACCGTGATGGATCGGGAAATTCCCCTGCGCATCGATCTCGGCTTCATGGTTGATCGCGTCGTGGCCATCATGCTCGTCGTCGTGACGCTGATCACCGCGCTGGTGCACCTGTTCTCGATCGGTTACATGAAAGGGGATCCGAAGTACCATCGCTTTTTCGCTTATCTCGGGGTGTTCGCCTTCTCGATGCTCGGCATCGTGATCACGAACAATCTGCTGATGATGTATGCCGCATGGGAGCTTGTCGGACTCAGTTCATACCTGCTGATCGGCTTCTGGTACGAGAAGCCGGCTCCGGGCTACGCGGCCACGAAAGCCTTCCTGGTCAACCGCGTCGGCGACATCGGCATGTGGACCGGCATCATGATACTGTTCACCAGCTACGGCACCTTCCGCTTCGATGAAATTTTCGCCGCCATCGCGGCCGGCCATCTCCCGTTCGGCTCAGAGGCCTGGCTGACCGCCGCGGGCATACTGATATTCATGGGTGCCATCGGCAAGAGCGCGCAGTTCCCGCTGCACACCTGGCTGCCGGACGCCATGGAAGGTCCCACGCCGGTCTCAGCGCTCATCCATGCCGCGACCATGGTTGCCGCGGGTGTCTACCTCGTCGCGCGCGTGTTCCCGATGCTTTCCGGCGATGCGCTGTTCTTCATCGCCATCATCGGCACGATCACGGCCTTCGTCGCCGCGACCATTGCCCTGGTGCAGAATGACATCAAGAAAGTGCTGGCCTACTCCACCGTTTCCCAGCTGGGGTACATGATACTGGCCCTGGGTGTGGGCGCGTACACGGCGGGAGTGTTTCACCTGGTCACGCACGCCATGTTCAAGGCCTGTCTCTTCCTGGGTTCCGGTTCGGTGATTCACGCCATGCACGACGGACTCCATCACATAGACGATCACGAGACCGATGCGCAGGATATCCGCAACATGGGCGGACTCGCGAAGAAAATGCCCGTGACGTTCGCGACTTTCCTCGTCGCGACCCTCGCCATTTCCGGCGTGCCGCTGTTCTCGGGCTTCCTGAGCAAGGATGAAATCCTCGCCGGCGCCTGGGCATTCGGCGGACTGCAGGGCGACATCGCGGTTATCGTGCCGTGGATCGGTTTTCTCGTCGCGGCCATGACAGCCTTCTACATGTTCCGTCTCGTCATCCTGACCTTCCTCGGCGAATCGAAGAGGCCCGACATTTTTGCGCATCTACACGAGTCGCCGATGAACATGAAGATTCCCATCATCGTGCTCAGTGCGCTCTCGATCTGGTTCGTCTACTCGATCAACCCCTTCTCCGGTCCCGCCGGATGGTTCGTGCAGGGCGTGCAGACGCCCACCACCGTCACCGGTGACAACTGGTACGCGTTCGATCACGGCGAAGCGGCCACGCACGGCGAAGCGGCCACGCACGGCGAAGCGGCCACGCACAGCGACGTAGCCACACACAGCGACGTAGCCACGCACGGGGGTCAGGAATCCTTCGCGCATGCCACGCACGAGGCGCATCTTCCCGCGATGATCACGTCTCTGCTGCTTGCATTCACGGGCATCGGCATCGCCTTTGCGATGTACAGGAAAAAGCTGATCGATCCGGACAAGGTGATGGCGCGTTTCAAACCGCTGCACACCTTCCTGATGAACAAATGGTATTTCGACGAGATTTACGAAAAGTGGATCGTCGTCCCGGGCGTGCATCTCGTCGCACGCATGATGTACTGGTTCGACGCGAAAATCGTCGACGGCGCAGTGAACGGTGCCGCGACGGTGACGCAGTGGCAGTCGCGCATCAGCGGACTGTTTGACAAGTGGGTCGTCGACGGCGCGGTGAACGGCGTCGCCTACGTGACCGGTTTTTTCGGCATTCTTTTCAAGAAAACGCAGACAGGCAGGATCCAGGCATACATCGCGTTCCTTCTCGCGGGTGTGGTGGTTCTCTTCTACGCCTTTCTGTGATACAGCGATCGATATGAGTAACAGCATACATCCGGAGGATTGATGCAATTCCCGATTCTCACCCTGATCACCTTCCTGCCGATTCTCGGCATGATCGTCGTGCTTCTCCTTCCCAAGGACAAGTCGCGGGTCATTCAGACCACCGCAGCGATCACCACCGGTCTGCAGGTGCTGCTCGCCGCGGTCATATGGATGACATTTGACACCACGCAGGCCGGCATCAATGAAATCGCAAGCATGCAGTTCGTCGAGCGCGTGCCGTGGATACTCATCCCGGAAACGCCGTGGTTCGGTGCGATCCGCATCGATTATTTCATGGGCATCGACGGCCTCTCCATGCCGATGGTGCTGCTCACCGCACTGATCAGCTTCCTCGCCACCTTCGCCAGTTTCAGCGTCAAGAAATCCCTCAAGGGATATTTCGCGATGTTCCTGCTGCTGGATGCGGGCATGATGGGCGTGTTCTGTTCGCTCGACATGTTCCTGTTCTACGTGTTCTGGGAAGTGATGCTGCTGCCGATGTATTTCCTGATCGGCATCTGGGGCGGTCCCCGGCGGGAATACGCTGCCATCAAGTTCTTCCTCTACACCCTGGCGGGCTCGGTGCTGCTGCTGCTGGTGATGATCGGACTGTACTTCAGCACGGTGGATCCTTCGACAGGACTGCACACCTTCAACATGATCGCCATGATGGATCCGGCGAACGTGACGCAGGGCATATTCGCCACGGTGGGAAGCACCGCACGCATGCTCGCGTTCATCGGCCTGTTCATCGGCTT
>CAJXSA010000362.1 GCA_913060595.1 uncultured Ignavibacteria bacterium | reverse complement strand
GCATGATGCGCTGGGACTGGCGGCATGTGCTGCGACTGCGGATGCCGCGGCTGGCTCCGCTGCTGCTGGTCGTCGTCGGTGTCGTCTCCCTGCAGTTTGTCGTCCAGGCATACATGGAAGCCCAGCAGTTTTTGCTGCGAAACTATATTCTGCCGGAAAGCGTCCTGCCACTGCTGGATAAGTTCGAAGATCTGCTGCAGGAGCTGTACGGCACCCTTCTGGGCATGCACTCACCGCTGGAGGCGCTGTTCGTGTGGCTGGTCGTGGCGGTGACACCCGGCATCTGCGAGGAGGTTCTGTTCCGGGGATCCGTGCAGTGGTCGTTCGAGAAAGGAATGCGCCTGCGCTGGGCCTTCTTGCTCAATGGCGCAATTTTTTCGATGTTTCACCTGAATCCCGTCACCTTCGTGCCGCTGGCTCTGCTCGGGACGTACTTCGCAGTTATTACATGGCGTGGTGCCTCATTGGGATATGCCGTGACGGGACACGTGGTCAACAATTCCATCGCCGTACTGGCGCTGTATGTATTTGAGACTGAAAGCCTGCTGCCGGCGGATGCCGCCGGGGCGGGTCCATCGCCGGCCGCGCTCGCAGTGACCGGCACGGTTGCAATGGCCGTGTTCCTCGCCAGTCTGCTCCTTTTCTGGCAGCTGACCGCGCGCAAGGACGCGGAATCCACCAACGAACTCTAACCGAGGAGGTCCCCATGCCTTACTGCCCCCAATGCCATGTGGAATACCAGCCGGGCATCGTCGAATGCGCGGACTGTGTCATTCCGCTCGTGGAAGGCACCCCGCAGTTCTGTCACAACTGCCGCGAATTCGTGCGGCCGGATGACACGTTCTGCGACAATTGCGGCGTGCTTCAGCAGGAACTCCCTTCCGACGACACCCCTGAATGCGAAAACCATCCCGACCGCAATGCCATCGGTGGCTGCGTAATCTGTGGCAAACCGGTATGCGACGAGTGTTCGACCCGACACAACGGCCGGATATTCTGTGAAAACGACAATCATCTCAGCCTGCACCAGGGGTTCGTCGTCGCGTACACCACGTCGACTGATTACGAGGCTGAAATGATCAAGGCCAACCTGGAGGGCGCGAGCATCAACGCTGTGGTGTTCAATCAGCATGACCACGTGTACTTCACGAATATGGGTGCGCTGGCGATGGTCAACGTCATGGTCCCGCGCTCCCAGCTCGAGGAAGCACGCGACGTGATCAACGCGCTGATAAACGAAGAAGGACTGCCCGGCGACGAAGACGACGAGAAGGAAAACGCGTGAGCAATACAGGTACGCGGGTTCTCGTTGCGGTCATCGCCATTCCCGGCATACTGCTCCTTGCCTGGCTGGGCGGGTATGCCTGGGCGTTGTTCGTCGCCGCGGTCATGGTTGCTTCGCTGTATGAGTTCGCTGCGCTCGCACGCGCACGAGGCGCGGAGACGCAGCGCGGGATGATGGTCGCTGCCGGGCTTGCACTGCTGCTGGTGTTTCTGCACGAGCGGCTGAGCAGTGACATTCCCGCCCTTCTCGGCGGCGGCATCCACTGGCCGCTGCAGTGGCAGGCGTTTCTCTGGATACTGCTGCTGTTCACTCCAGCGGTGCTGCTCATCGAGCTGTTTCGCAACCGGCCCGGTCCCCTGATGAACACCGCGGCGACCGTGCTCGGTGCGCTGTATATCGGCCTCTTCCTCGGCAGCGCCGTGGGAATGCGCGAGATATTCAGCGTGGTGGAGTTCCACGTCGGTCCGGTGTTCGGCACCGCGGATCTCAGTCCGGCACAGATGACGCAGCTCGATGACTGGGGGGGCTTCACCGTCATTTCTGTGCTCGCCGCGATATGGCTCTGTGACACGGCAGCCTATTTCGGTGGTCGCGCCATGGGTCGCCACAAGCTCTTCCCCCGCGTGAGTCCCAACAAGACCTGGGAAGGTGCCGTCTGGGGCTTTGCTGCCGCGCTCGCAGGAATGCTTGCCGCGCAGCAGCTCCTGCTCGACTACCTGACCGTCACGCAGGCGCTGGTCATCGGCGGCATCGTCGGCATACTGGGTCAGCTTGGTGACCTTGTGGAATCCCTTCTCAAAAGGGATGCCGGGGTGAAAGACTCGTCCACACTGCTGCCCGGTCACGGCGGCGTGTTCGACCGCTTCGACAGCTTCCTTTTTGTTTCACCCGCGGTATTTCTCTACCTTGATTTCGTAGTTTTTGCCTGAAATCGACAGTTCCCGCAGACTTTTCGGTATTCATCTATGAAGCAGACAAAATATGTGTTCATCACCGGCGGTGTCGTCTCGTCACTCGGGAAGGGTATTGCCGCATCCTCGCTCTGCAGAGCCGGGGACTTACGGTGACGATTCAGAAATTCGATCCGTATATCAACGTGGATCCCGGCACCATGAGCCCGTACCAGCACGGGGAAGTGTATGTCACCGAAGACGGGGCGGAGACCGATCTGGATCTCGGGCACTACGAGCGTTTCCTCAACCGGGACATGTCGCAGGACAACAACACGACCACGGGACAGATATACAACCACGTGATCACCAAGGAGCGGCGAGGCGACTACCTGGGCGCCACCGTGCAGGTGATTCCCCATATCACGGATGAGATCAAGCGCCGCTTCGCCCGCCTCGCCAAGCAGGACGAATACGACGTCATCATCACGGAGATCGGGGGAACTGTCGGCGATATCGAGAGCCTTCCGTTCCTCGAGGCGATGCGTCAGTTTGTGATGAATGTCGGCAAGAAAAATGCCATCATCGTGCACCTGACGCTTGTGCCGTACATTCCGTCCGCCGGAGAACTGAAAACCAAGCCGACGCAGCACTCGGTGAAAATGCTGCTCGAGCTGGGAATTCAGCCCGACATCCTGCTCTGCCGCTCGGACCGGCCGCTGCCGCGATCCATCAAGGAAAAGATCGGTCTCTTCTGCAACGTCAGGCCGGAACTGGTCATCGAGGCCCTCGACGTGAAAACCATTTACGAGGTGCCGGTCGAGTACAGGAAAGAAGAGTTCGACAAGAAAGTCGTCAACCTCCTGCACATGCGTCCGAAGGACGCGGACATCGACCGCTGGACCAGGATCCTCAAGCGTCTCAAGGAACCGAAGCACGAGATCGAAATCGGTCTCTGCGGCAAATACGCCGAATATCACGATGCCTATAAAAGCATCATCGAGGCGTTCGCGCATGCGGGAGCGGAAAACAACGCGCGCGTGAAGCTCGACTGGATTCACTCGGAGGATATCGAGAAACACGGTGCCGCACGCTATCTCAAGCATCTCGACGGCCTGCTCGTCGCTCCGGGCTTCGGGGAACGCGGCATCGAAGGAAAAATCAAGGCCGTGCAGTACGTGCGCGAGCAGAACATACCGTTCTTCGGCATCTGCCTCGGCCTGCAGTGTGCCGTCATCGAATACGCGCGCAATGTCTGCGGCATCGGCGACGCCAACAGCGCGGAATTCGAAGAAACGTCGTCGAATGTCATCGACCTGATGCTAGAGCAGAAAAGCATACAGACCATGGGCGGCACGATGCGCCTCGGCGGTTTCCCCTGTGTGCTCAAACGCGGCACACGCGCGTACGAATCATACGGACGCAAGAACATCAGCGAACGGCACCGGCACCGGTACGAAGTCAACAATGCCTTCATCCCGGCGCTCGAGGAGCATGGGTTGGTGTTTTCCGGGACGTCGCCGGATGAATCACTGATGGAAATGATAGAGCTGCCAGATCACCCGTGGTTCGTCGCTTCGCAGTTTCATCCGGAACTGCGCTCGCGGCTGGTCGAACCCCACCCGCTGTTCCGCGATTTCGTGAAA
>CAJXSA010000361.1 GCA_913060595.1 uncultured Ignavibacteria bacterium | reverse complement strand
CAGCTCCCGATATGGCCGAGATACTGCTCCCGGCGTTCCGCGCCGGAGACGCAGCCGGCATACAGTTCGGCCACCCCGCGCAGCTCCGCGGGCATGTCGCCGTCCACCACGATATCCGATATCGTGAAACTCCCCCCCGGACGCAATACGCGGAAAATCTCCGCGAAGGCCTTCGCCTTGTCGGGCACGAGGTTGAGCACGCAGTTTGAAATGACGACGTCCACGGAATCGTCCTCCACCGGCAGCTGCTCGATTTCCCCGAGACGAAATTCCACGTTCTGCGCGCCCAGTTTCGCCTTGTTCTCATTGGCCTTCGCGACCATCACCTCCGTCATGTCCACGCCGATCACCGTGCCTGCAGGACCGACCTCCTTCGCCGCTATGAACACGTCGTTTCCCGCACCGGAACCGAGATCCAGCACCGTCATTCCGGGACGAATCCCGGCATGATCGGTGGGAATCCCGCAACCCAGCGCCAGGTCCGCATCGGCCGCGTATCCATCCTTGCCCGTGTAATCATCCGCCATGATCGAATACGTCATCCCGTCGCCGCAGCACGACGACGTCGCTCCGCAGCATGACGATGCGTTCGTCTCTTTCGCCTGCTCGGCGATGATGCTGTATTTATCCCTGATGATGTTCTTGAGTTCTTCCGGCGTAGGCATGGGGGACTCCGATATGAAGAATGTGAAAAAAGGAATAATGGAAAAATGGAATCGAGTCACGTTGTCAGCTGTATCCCGCGTCATCGGAAAATACGTTCCGGACCGCGAAGCGGGACGGAACAATGACGCCGCGGGAAGCCGCAGGCTTCAGCGTGGCAAATACGGTTACCCGTCAGCGTCACGCTGACGGGTAACCAATGCCATAAGCGCCACCATCTCCCGCCCGATCTCTCGGCAGGACGCCCCGTACACCTCCGATTCGCTGCCGCTGCCGTCACTGCGCTTCGGATCCTCGTAGCGGATGGGGAAGCGCGCCGCGGCACCGGGAACGAAAGGACAGGCCTCGTCTGCGTCGCTGCAGGTCATCACCGCAGCGAATTCCCGTGCGGGGTTTGCATCGTCATCATATCGCTTCGACCAGGCCGTCACGGCCGGACCGTCGTCACAGTAATGCACCGCGAAGCGGGGATTTACTCCGCCGGCCTCTTTGTCGATGCGGAAACCGCAGCCCGCGAGCGCGGCGATGGCGTTGGGATGAAAAGCCGTCGCTTCCGTACCGCCCGAGTATGTTTCAACGCCCGTGAGACCGAAGGCGAATGCGGCGGCCTGCGCCCAGAGCTGGCTGATGTGGCTGCGGCGCGAGTTGTGCGTACAGATGAAGATCAGTCGCGCCTTGCCATTGCGCTGCAGCTCCGCAGCGACATATGCGGCCGCCTCGCCCAGCAGCGCCAGGCGCTCGAGGGGAATATCGTTTTCCGACGCACGCAGCTGCGTGACGGTGGCCTGCAGTTCCGGGTAGAGGACCCGATCCGTTCCAGTATGCGCGGTGTCCTTGCTCATGCTGCTTCCTCCGTCGTTTTTCCGCCGAAATAGCGGTCACGGAAACGCAGGGCGACGCCCACGAGGGCGATGAGCACCGGCACCTCCACGAGGGGACCGATGACGGCCGCGAATGCCACGCCGGAATTGATGCCGAATACGGCCACCGCCACGGCGATGGCGAGTTCGAAGTTGTTGCTTGCCGCGGTGAAGCTGAGCGTGGTGGTCTTCGAGTAATCCGCTCCCATTTTCTTTCCCATGTAAAAGGACACGAGGAACATCACCACGAAGTATATCACCAGCGGCAGCGCGATGTTCAGCACGTCAAACGGAAGCTCGACGATGAGTTCGCCCTTGAGCGAGAACATCACGAAAATGGTGAACAGCAGCGCGATGAGCGTCAGCGGGGAAATGCGCGGAATGAAGCGTTCGTGATACCACTGCTTGCCCTTCGCGCGGACCAGCACGAGGCGGGTGAGTGCTCCTGCGATGAAGGGGATGCCGAGATAGATGAAGACGGACTCCGCGATGTCGGCCATGGACACGTCCACCACCGTTCCTTCCATGCCCAGCCATTCCGGCACAACCGTGATGAATATCCATGCGTACACGGAGTAAAACAGCACCTGGAAAATCGAGTTGAAGGCCACCAGTCCCGCCGCGTACTCGTTGTCGCCGCAGGCCAGTTCGTTCCAGACGATGACCATGGCGATGCAGCGTGCGAGGCCGATCAGTATCAGTCCCGTCATGTATTCGGGCTGCCCGGGAAGAAAGAGCACCGCGAGGCCGAACATCAGTATCGGACCGATGATCCAGTTCTGCACCAGGGAGAGCGTGAGCACACGCACGTTGCGGAATACGTCCCCCAGTTCCTCGTAGCGCACTTTGGCCAGCGGGGGATACATCATCAGGATGAGGCCGATGGCGATGGGAATGTTGGTGGTGCCGGACTGAAAGCGGTTCCAGAAGCCGGCGATGCCGGGAGAGAAATGTCCGATGCCCACGCCCACGGCCATGGCGAGGAAAATCCACAGTGTCAGGTAGCGGTCGAGGAAAGAGAGGCGGCGGGTCAGTCCCGCGCCGGCGTGTGCGCTCATCGTGTCTCCGTGGTTATGTCGCAGACCAGGTCCGCGTTGTTTTCGAGAGTATGCAGATCCTGCCGGCACTGTGCGTCCCCGGCGAAACGCGCGCGGAGCAGCGCCAGCAGGTCTTCGGTGAATTGGTCGTCCGTGCGCAGCGCGTAGTGCATCCATCGTCCCGCCCGCCGCGCCGTAACCAGGCGCGCATGCCGCAGCGTTCCGAGATGGCGGGACACCTTCGTCTGCGTCATGTCGAGCACGCGCTCGATGTCGCAGACGCACAGCTCGTCCCGTTGCAGGAGCAGGTGCAGTATGCGCAGCCGGTTTTCGTCCGCCACCGCGCGCAGCAGCTGCGCCAGCTCCTCCCCGGCCGTCTCTCTCATCGCATTTTTCCTTTTTTCCATCATTTCATTTTGCATGCATATATTTGCATAAACGAATATATGAGCTGTCCGCATGGAATGCAAGCACGCCGCACGCGGGTTGTCCTGTATTTGTATTCCCGTGCATTTTTCTCGAATATGCAGGTTGTGCTCATCCGGGCCCGCTGTCTCATTTCCTTCGAGGTTGCTACCATGAGAGCCCTGTACCCCCTGATCGTTCTCCTTTTTGTTCCGCTGCTGCAGTCCTGCGATGACGATGTGATCGTGGCGCTGCCGTCGCGATACGTGTATTTCGTGGACCAGGCCGGAACGCTGCAGCGCTATGACATCACGCTGAAGAAAACTGAGAACATGAACATGTCCGACGTCACGTACGTGACGACCGCGGCGGAAAACGGCATCGTGCTTTTCGAGACGGCGCCGGTGACGCAGACGCGGCTGTGGGGGTACTGCGAGGATGGCAGCATCATTCCCGTCCCGCAGCCGGTGACGGAAAGTCCGGCAGAGGAGTACATCTACGGAGGGGCGCATGCCACGCTGAGCCGCGAGGGACATCATGCGGCCTGGGCCGTGTATCGTCGTCCCGCGGGATCTACCGACACGACGGAGTGGACGCAGGAGCTGTGCCGCTTCGACTGCGGCGCCTGGAAGATGAAGCAGGTGGATGTCAGCTCTTTCGTACGGGCGCAGTTCGAAGGAAGCAACTTCGTGCCCGATATCGTGATCGTTCGTGACATCCGCATTTCGGCGAATGGAAGCGATGTCGTCTTCGCCGTGGACATGACGGACATTCAGGCCGGCACGGTGCGCGCGCGGCAGTCGCTGCTGCTGCGCTGGCGAAACGATGCACTGGAAATGCTGCAGGGCAACCGCGACGGCTTCCGACT
>CAJXSA010000360.1 GCA_913060595.1 uncultured Ignavibacteria bacterium | reverse complement strand
CACGTTGTAGCCGCGTCGCAGTGCGCTTATGGCGCCGTAGAAATACTGTTCCTCACCGCAGCTCTCGACGCCGGATGCGAGCAGAACCGTCGGCCGCGGCACTCCGCTGTCATCCGGGGAAAAAAAGTAGCAGGGGTAGGTGTGCGAGTCCGCCTGAATCGAAAGCACCTCGGCGGAATGCGTCAGAAGCGGAATCGCCTTCTCGAAGCAATCCGCGCTCCGCATTCCGTATTCGCGGTGACTCGCCCCCGCGATGATGGCGTAATACTCCGCTGCATGATGATAATTCGTCGCGCGCAGATATGATTCTTTCGCACTGATCATATGTCCTTTTTGCAGCGCGACATCACCCTGCTTTTCCACATCGCGGGCAAGCGCATCCCAGGACGAAATCCATCCCGGGAGATCCCACTCCCGCATGTTCAGGGCGACGCTGTAGCATTCCCCGAACGTCGCGCCCCCATAGGTGATGAGCCCCAGTTGGCGCAGGAGCTTGAATTCAAATGCCGGATTTTCGAGAATGGGAGGATGGGGTTGCTCGAAAGCAGTATCATCTTGCATAATCGCTCTCTCGAGTGGAGTGCAATGCTACCTCGTGAACCATCTGATGGTGCGGGGTCAAAGACGATGAGCCAATCAGATGCGAATAGCGATGCAAAAACCAGGCCGAAATAGCAGGCGTAGATTCAAAGGCTTTTCAGGGCAAGAAAGCCGTTTCACTGTGAATAATCAGAACACATCGTGAATATTTGCCACTTCAAATAAAAATCTCAGGCGGGAATTCATACGTGCATCTGCCGTAAAAATGTCATATAATGATGGAAAGATCCTGTCTTTCAACCGGAGGTATTCTATGCGCAAAGCTGCTACTCTGCTTGCACTTGCCATTGCTGTTTTCTCTACCACCACGATGGAGGCCCAGGTTGTCTCTGCCGACAACGTGATCATGCGCATACGAACCGTGTGCAATCAGGGGCAGGGTGGTACGCTGGTAGCGGCACTGGACATATATCCACGTTCCCATGTCTGGGCGCCGCCCTACGGTCGCATCGGCGGTTTCTGCTCGGTCTTCACCTTCACGAGCTCAAAGCTGGTCTTCCAGGGAGCGCAGCAGCGCTATCAAACCGGCTACTGGCAAAACCCGTACCGCAGCCAGGCATTCGGCACCTCTGCGTGGTTCAACCAGCATGCGCAATACGGAAATCCCGGCGCCGCGCTGCCCGTGACCGACCAGTATTTCGCTCCCACGACGGACTGCCAGAACAATCCGCTCGGAGACGGCTTCGTTGAAGTCATGCGGTACACCATGACCGTCATGCCTACCGCGAACGGGACGGTCACGCTTGGCCTCTACGACGTGCGTCCCTACCAGACCATCCCTTATCAGCAGAATGTGCAGATGACCTGTGTGTTCAACGCGGATCTCACCTACAACATCAACGATTCCACGGAAATCATCCAGGGACTGATCATCCCCGTCGAACTCAGCGCTTTCAACGTGACCGCACAGGCTGACGGCAGCATGATGCTCAGCTGGCACACGGAAACGGAAACGGCGAATCTCGGTTTTGAAATCGAGCGCGGCGACGGAGAGCATTTCGAGCGCATCGGATTCGTCCACGGCAGCGGAACGACCACGGAGCCGCACAGCTACACCTGGATCGATGAAAACCCCGTGTCCTTCAATGAACAGAACACGGTGTTTTACCGTCTCAAACAGATCGACACCGACGGCACGTTCGCCTACAGCCAGATTCACTCGGCAGAGATTCAGCCGAATGTCATCGCGCTGGAACAGGCATACCCCAGTCCGGTGAGCGTGGGCAACGGAGCCAGCATTCCGTTCACCATGGCCGTGCCGGGATCGGTGGACCTCGCCGTGTATAATTCGATGGGACAGCGCGTCGCCACGCTGCTCGAAGGCGAACAGCGCCAGGCGGGACGCCATGTCATGCAGTGGAACGCGCTCGGCAGTGACGGCCGCCCCATTCCCGCTGGCATGTATTTCGTGCGCTTCACGGCCCACACGGGCGGGGACGAAGTGACTGCCAACCGTCAAATAGCCCTGATACGCTGATTCCCGTACTCATATTCTTCTGCGCGACGGCGGACTCCGGTCCGCCGTCGCTGTTTTCCGTAAATGGCAACATTTCGTATTTTGGGTATCCGGACACGAAGTTCCTTCACGAGCATAGAGATTTACCATGTCGCATCTAGCCAGTACCGACCCCCAGCTTCACGAAATCATCCAGCAGGAGACCGAGCGCCAGATCAACAAGCTGCAGCTCATCGCCTCCGAGAACTACACGAGTCCTTCCGTTATCGAGGCGACCGGCAGCGTCCTTACGAACAAGTACGCCGAGGGTTACCCGGGAAAACGATACTACGGCGGCTGTGAGTATGTCGACCAGGCGGAAGACCTGGCCCGCGAACGCCTCGGGAAGCTGTTCGGCGCCGCGTACACCAACGTGCAGCCGCACTCCGGCGCCACGGCCAACCAGGCGGTGTATTTCACCTTCGTCAAGCCGGGAGACAAGGTGCTCGGCATGGACCTCGCGCACGGCGGACACCTGACGCATGGTTCACCGGTGAATTTTTCCGGCAAACTCTATGACATTCTTTCCTACGGTGTGGACAGGGAAAGCGGCACCATCGATCTGAACCAGGTCGAGGATATCGCCATGCGGGAGAAACCCAGGCTGATCATCGTCGGCGCCAGTTCCTACCCGCGCAACATCGATTACAAGGCCTTCCGCGAAATCGCGGACAAAGCCGGCGCGTACCTCTGGGCCGACATCGCACATCCTTCCGGACTGATCGCGGCAAAGCTGCTGAACGACCCGATGCCCCACTGCCACGTCGTCACCTCCACCACACATAAGACCCTCCGCGGTCCCCGCGGCGGCATCATTATGATGGGTGAGGACTGGGAAAATCCCTTCGGCATCGTCGCGCCGAAATCGGGCCGCACCAAGATGATGTCGGAAGTGCTCGACAGCGTCGTGATGCCCGGCATCCAGGGCGGTCCGCTCATGCATGTCATCGCGGCCAAGGCAGTTGCCTTCGGAGAAGCGCTGCAGCCGAACTTCACCACGTATCAGAAACAGGTCAAGGCAAACGCCGCGAAACTGGCGGAGCTGATGGTTGCCAACGGCTTTAACCTCATTTCGGCCGGCACGGACAACCACCTGATGCTCATCGATCTGCACAATAAGGACGTCACGGGCAAGGACGCAGAAAACGCGATGGAACGAGCCGGCATCACGCTGAATAAAAACATGGTCCCCTTTGACGACCGCTCCCCGTTCGTGACCAGCGGCATCCGCATCGGAACGGCCGCAATCACGACGCGCGGCTTCCGTGAAGCCGACATGGAATTCGTAGCGGACATGCTCAATACCGTCATTGCCAACATCGGCGATGAAGCTGCACTCGACGGTGTCCGTCAAAAGGTGAAGGACTACTGTTCGAAATTCCCCCTCTATACGGATCTGAATGATTGACAACTGAGTGAAACGTTGTCACAGGCCCCGCCCAACGGCGGGGCTTTCTTTTTATGCTTCGCTTCTCGGAAGCCGCAGCATGGGCACGCGCATCGCATGCAGATACCCGGTCACATACCCCAGGTCGACGTAACGCAGCGCTTGCAGCAGGGCGAGTGCGCCCAGTCCGGCAAGAGCCCACGCACGCAGCATCCTTCCCGCTCCCCGTGCCGCAAACCGATCGCTGAGCATGCGCATTGCATAGACATAAAGCGCCTGCGTGTCGCGTAGCCCGTCCCGGTTGCGTCGGCTCGGCTCATGGACGTACGAGGCACCCGCAAGCAGAACAAGCCTGCCGCGG